>JAGNHB010000046.1 GCA_018001935.1 Acidobacteriota bacterium | reverse complement strand
AGCTCCGGGGATGGGTCCCGGTCCTACTCCGTCACCTCCACCGGGCCGTAGAAGAGGCGGTTGCCGTTGTTCTCCACTTCCGCGAGTTGGTACCGGTACGGGACACCCGGGACGGCGTCCCCGTCCAGCCAGGCGTAAGGGGCGCCCAATGCCTCGCTCCCCTCAGCGGGGATGAGGCTGCCCGACACCTTCACGAACTGGTCGGACACCCCGTCCGCCCGCCAGATCTCGAAGCCGGCCGTGCCCAGCTCGGTGGCGGTCTCCCAGGAGATCAGGACCCCGGAGAGACCCCGGACCGCCTCGAGGTACAGCAGGGTCGGGAAAGGGGACACCCACTCTTCCGCCTTGGTCGAGTGTCCTGTTTCGACTTTCGACTTCCAAATCCAGTCACTTGTTCGAATGGTCGCTTCTGGTCAGGGGGATTTTTTCCGGCCTGAAGTTGAACCTCGATAAAAACCTGTTAGAATTCAACTGGTCATGCCCGCAACAGGTAAATACATTGACAGAAAAAAGTACTGACATGCCCCGGAGGGAAGGATGAAACGCTTTGATGAACTCTTTCACGACCACGCCGCCGCCTCGCTGGACAAGCAGCTCGCCTTGGGTGACGCTCTGGGAACTCACGAGTGGAAATTCGATCTGGATTCGGGCCGGATAACCTTCACGACGGGTCGGCTGTTTTCCCGAAAACGAATCACTTATGCCGTCCAGGTCCTCGGGACAGAATCCGAGATCTCTAACACGTGGCTCTGGGCTTGGGCCAACGAGCAGACTCCGGTACCCTCCTCCCTGTTGCACGCTGCCAACCGGTTGAAGGTGATCGGCGACCGGGAAGGCATCGTGGAACTCGCCGAACCCCGGATCGACCTGGAAACCTGCACCGGCCATCAGCTTGCAATGGTCGCCAGCGGCCTTCTGGCGGCCAATTGCTACTACCGTGGTCCGTATGAGGATGGGGCCGTCTTTCTCCTGATCCGGGACCCCTCGTTTCCCGCCCCCACTTTCGAGCCCCTTTCCCGAGTGGCCGTGATCTTTCCCCAACTTCTCTCAAATCTTGAGATTGCCGATCACAAGCGATGCTTGCTCTCTTACCTCGGGTATTACAAGCTCCAGGTGCGTGACGAAGGGGAAGCCGTGACCGTGGAAACGGTATCGGGAATGCTGATGGCCGACTTCGACGGCCAACGCCGATTGACGGACCTGAGGGTCAAGACGAAATAGCGGACGGCCCTTGCCCCGATTCCGAACGCCGGTTGAACCTCCCAGACCGAGACCGCCTGGGGACCCGAAGGCTGACACGGCCGGCTTCCTGAGGTTGTTTTCCAGCTTTGCCCGGCCGGCCGTGCGGAACCCTTTTCCGGTGGCATCTCCCTCCTTGCCGCGAGGAAAGTCCATCCGGGGCCGGCCTCTCTATCGCGACTCCAGTTTCCCCAGGATGGCCGCCAGGCGAAAGAGGAGGAGGCCGTTGGCCACGATGATGACCGCGTTGAGGAGGCCGGGCACGAGGCCTGGCACCAGCATGGTGATACCGAAGGCGATGACCGTGCCGTTGAGCACCGCCTGGGTACCCCGCAGTTTCACCAGGATGGGCGAAACGGCCTCGGCCCGCACTCGCTGCCGATCGCGCCTCTGCTGAACGAAGCGCCGGGCGAAGAACACCGATCCCGCGGCGAGGTTGAGCAGGGCAAGGAGGACGCGGAGATGGTGGGTCAGGACCCCCGGAACCAGGCACGAGAACGCCCCCAACCCCACGAACATGACTCCGAAAACCACCAGCGCCCATGACCGCCGGAACCGGCCGACGGGGGTTTCGCCCAGGGACAGCATCTGGATGGCGAAAATTACCAGCAGGAGCCCCTGGAGGCCGTCCGGTGAAAAGTTCAGCAGCCCGAGGTTGACCGGGAGGAGCACCAACCCGAGGAAAGAGAGGAGAACCGCCAGCAGGATCAGTGTGGCCGTGGCCGGGGACAGCGACGCTTCGCGGAGCAGCCGGGACCGACCCGCCAGCCGCCGCTCGCCGGGTGCGACCGACGGTTCCTCCCGGCCTTTCGGCGGTTTGAGCCGACTGACGGCCTGAATGGCCCACGCGAGGTAGAACAGACCGAAACCGTCGGCGAGGAGCAACCCCGCGACGCCGTAACCCGGGACGTACCCGGGACGCAGGGTCACCAGGCCCAGGACCACCGACAGCAGGTAGACCAGTCCGCAGCCGACGGCCAGGTGGCGCGGAACCCCGGGCAGGCGCAGCCATCGGCGGGCTTTCTCCCGGGAGAGCGCCAGCTGCAGGAAAAGGGAAAGACCCCCGGTGGTCAGCACCATGCCCACCAGAAGACGGACCGGATCGGTCAGGCGACCGGGGACGAAGCAGGAAGCCATTCCCAGGAGCGCCGCGGCAATGCCGGCGAGCACCGCGAACCCTGAGCGGCGCACGTCGCCGTACGGGGTCTTGCCCAGGGTGATTACCTGGAAGGCGGTGAGCACCAGGAACAGTCCGTAGGCGCCGTCCGGGCTGTAGGGCAGGGCCCCCGCCAAGAACCGGGACAGGAGCATGCCGAAGAGGAGCATGAACACCCCGAAAATGAGCAGGATGACCGTTTCCAGGGCCAAGCCGGCTTCCTCGCCCGGATCAGGGCGTACGTTGAGTGTCCGGTTCGTTCCGCTCATGTGTCTGCCTCGGCGAATCCGGCGGACGGGTCACTCGAATTCGCCGTTCAGGAATCCGGGGCGGAGATAGGCCGGGTCCGGGTAGGTGTAGAAGCCCCGCCCCGATTTGACGCCCAGTCGGCCCTTGTCGATGTAATCCCGCTTGAATTCGTCGGCGAACGCCTGGGCGCCCAAGTCGCCCGACAGCCGTGCATTGGTCTGCATCACGTGCCAGATGGTGTCCAGCCCGATGTAGTCATTCAGGCCGAAGGGACCGCAAGGCATGTCGAGGTGGATCATGACGGCCCGGTCCACGTCCTCCACGGAAGCGACCTTGTCCACCAGGGCGATCTTGATGGCCGCGGCGTTCATGGCGCCCCAGATGGCGTTGGACACGTAGCCGGGATACTCCCGTTCGAGGACCAGCGGCACCTGCCCGATCCGCCGCGCGAAAGCCGCCAGCAGCCGGATGATCTCGGGGGACGTCCCGGGGTGGGGCATGACGTCCACGAGGCAGTGGTCGAGCACGCCCAGGAAATGAAAGGCGGCGAACCGCTCCGGCCGGCCGGTCGCCTCGGCGTACATGGACGGCAACAGGGTCGAGGTGTTGGTGGTGAAAACCGTCTCCCGCTTGCAAACCGCGTTGAGCTGGGCAAAGACTTTCGCCTTGATCTCCGGGTCCTCGAAGACCGACTCGCTCACGAGGTCCGCATCGGCCCCATCGACGGGGCAGGACGTGAAGCAGATCCGGGAAAGGGCGGCCTCGGCCGCCCCGGCGGTCATCTTCCCCCCTGCCACCAGGCCCTCGGCAAAGGCGGGAATCCGGACCCTCGCGTTTTCCAGGGATTGGCGAACGGCATCGTACGCGACCACCTCGTAGCCGAAGCGGGCGCACTGGAGGGCGATTTTCTGGCCCATGGTCCCCGTGCCCACCACCAGGATCCTGCGGATGTCATCGACTTGCATGTGAAAACCTCCCTAGAACTGCCCGTAGCGCTGACAGCGGCCCGTGACGAGGGTGGAGCGGTCCCAGCGCCCCGCAAAGAGGTACGAGAACAGGCCGTCCGCCTCGTCGCCGGTGAACTCCGCCAGCGTATGGATGCCCGCCACCCAGTTGGAATTGACGCTGTACCCGGCCCCGAGGGGCTTCAACACCGGGATCTCCGCCCACGGGTCGTCCAAGGACGGCTCCATCTCCAGCGACTTGATGCAGGCCGGCTCCCAGCTCTGGTAGTCGGTGACGCTGTCGTAGTGCACCAGGCGCATCCGGGGGAAGGTCACGTGGCCATCCGGCGCCGCCCCGCACTCGTACTGGAACAGCAGGCAGGCGCCCCGGTCCCGGTACCCGGGCCCGTGGTTCCGGTACATGTGCTCCATGGCGGGGTCGTTGTAGGGCCCCATCTCCACCTCCACCGAGAAGAGGCGCCGCCCTTTCCGCTCGATGAGGGCGCCGGCCCAGTCGCCGTTGCGCTCGACGACGATGCGCTCGCACAGTTTCTTGGGCAGGCCGGCGGTCTCGCGCCCGCTGCACAGGCCCATGGGCGCACCCGGGCCGCTGAGCTGGAGGTTCAAAAAATAGACCCCCACGTGTTCGCGGTAGCGGCAGAGCAGACAGAGGCCGCCCTCCATGTACCACGGCGCGAAGGTGGGCTCGCGGATGTTGACGACGTACACCATGGCGATGGGGTGCTCGGGGTCGGGCAGGTCGAACAGCGGCGGCAGCACGCGCCGCGCCGCGGCCGGATCGGTGACCCAGCTGAGGTAAAGGCCTTCCTCGTTGTTCATCGCGCCGGGGTTCATGAACGGGTGCAACTGCTCCCGCGGAACAAAATAGCTGCCGTTTTTCATGGGTCGACCTCCTCCGTCGATTTCAAGCCGGTCACACGGTCCAGACGCCGCTCCGGCGCTGGCGTGCCACGTTCAGCAGATAGTCCTCCACTTTGGCCGCGCTGTCGGGGTTGAAGCAGTCCCTCGCCCCTTTGACGTCGTCCCCGTCACCCAGGACCAGCCGCTCGTTGTTCGCCACGCCGGCGAGGATGGTCCGGGCGGACTGTCCGGCCGACTGCGCGCCCGGCGGGGGCGCCGTGCCGCCCGCGGCCCAGATTCCGGTGACCGTGGTGCCGGGCGTGGCCGAGGTCAGGCGGATGTTCTCGTCCCACAACTCGGTGCGCAGGGCCAGGGTGAGCGCGTTCAGGGCGGCTTTGGTGGCGGCGTACATGGTCTGGTATGCCATCGGGGTAAACGCGATGCCGGAGATGACGTCGACGATGTGCCCGCTGCCCTGCGCCCGCATCACCGGCAGCACGGCCCGGATGCCGTACACGGCCCCGTAGAAGTTCAGGGCGAAGGCCTTCTCCCAGTCCGCGTCCGTCAGTCGGTCGAAATATCCGCCGAACCCGGCCCCGGCGTTGTTGAAGAGAAAATCGATGCGCCCGCCGCCGAACTCGGCCGCCTGCCGGATCATCTCCCGGACGTCCTTTTCCCGCGTCACGTTGCAGCGCACGCCCAGCGCCCGGCCGGGGTGGGCGGCGTTGAGACGGTCCGTTTCCCGGACCAGGTTATCCCCGTTGATGTCCCCGAGGACGACCTTGCGGGCCCCGTAGGCGAGCATCGTCTCCGCCAGGGCCAACCCGACGCCCGAGGCGCCGCCGGTCACGACGGCGACCTTGTCCCGGTAGTACTCACTCGTTTCGCTCATGATCGGTTCTCTCCTTTTCACATGGATTTACGGCTCGAAGACAAAAGCCTGCCCGTAGGCGTCCTGGGTCGCGTCCAGGATCCGCCCGCCACGGACCGCGTCCCCGATGACCCGCGCGTCGGGGAAGGCGGCCCGGAAACGGTCCGCGACATCACGGTTGGGACGAACACCCATGGCCAGGATCACCGTGCTCGCCGGGACGAGGACGATCCGGCCATCATCCACCCGTTCCAGTTCCACCCCTTCCCTGGTGACTTTCTGCAGTTTGTGTCCCGGCAGGTAGACGGGGTCGTAAGGGGCCATCCGTTGTTTGGCGTCGAGAATGACGACGATTTCCGCCCCGGCGCCGATCTGCGGCAGCATGTCCACCACCGTGGTCCGGTGCCCGGCCCGCAGGACCACTTCCGCCGTCTCGAGCCCGGTCATGCCCGAACCGACGATCACACACTCGCCGACGACGTTGGCGTGTCCCAGCAGGACGTCTTCGGCCAAGACAACGTTGGGCCCGTCGATGCCGGGGACCGGCGGTACGAGCGGCCGCGCGCCGCACGCGACGAACACGCCGCAAGGGGAGAGGGCCCGGACCGTCTCTACCGTCGCCTCCTCCCCGAGACGCAGTTCCACGCCGCTGTCCAGCACCTGGGCGATCAGGGACTCGACCAGCCGGGTGATCTTTTCCTTGTCCACGCCCTTGTCGGCCACGTTCAGCGTACCGCCGAGCCGCGGGGCCGGGTCGAACAGCACGGCGCGGAAACCCCGTTGCTGCAGGACCAGGGCGGCCGTGACCCCCGCCGGACCGCCGCCCACCACCGCCACCGGCCGCCCGGCGCCGTTGCGTTCGAGGCGGGCGAACTCCCGCTCGCGGCCGGTGGTGGGGTTGACCGAGCACTTGACGTGCCGGGCGTGCTCGATCTCGTCGAAGCACACCAGGCAACCGATGCACCTGCGGATGGTGGCCGCCCGGCCGGTCCTCGCCTTGTTGCACCACTCCGGGTCGGCCAGGTGACCCCGGGCAACCCCCACCAGGTCGCAGCACCCCTCTTCCAGGATCGTCTCCGCGACCTCGGGATCCTTGATGTTCGCCACGGCGATGAGCGGGATTTTCACGTGCTTGCGGACCTCCGCCGCCATGTACTTCTTCCACCCCTGCGCGATCGTGCCCGGTTCGATGCAGGCGTTGAACCTCGGGCTGTCGGGGATGCAGCAGCTGATGTCCAGGAAATCGACGCCGGCCTTTTCCAGTTCCGCGGCGATCCGGCAGGTGGCGGCCAGGTCGTTCCCCTGCTCGCCCAGGAATTCCTCGGCGGAGAGGCGGACCCCGAGGGGGAAGTTCCGGCCGCAGAGCGACCGGATGTCGGCGATGATCCCCAGCAGGAAGCGCAGGCGGTTCTCGAAGCTGCCGCCGTAGGCGTCGTCGCGCCGGTTGAGATAGGGGGAGAGGAAGCTGTTGATCAGGTAGCCGTGCGCGCCGTGAAGCTCGACGCCGTCCGCCCCCGCCATCTGGGCGATGCGGGCGCCGCCCGCGAAGGCCTGCCGGATTGTTTCGATCTCCGGCAGGGCGAGGGCGCGCGGGACCCGCCCGGTGTAAGGGTTCGGTACCGCCGACGCCGAGACCGGCTCCTCGCCGCCGACCTCGCGGTGACCCTCACGCCCGGGGTGGTGCAACTGGATGAACATCCGGGTGCCGTACTTGTGCACCGCGTCCAGCATCCGGCCGAGCCCCTGGATATCCGCCCCGTTGCGGGCGGCGAGCTGGCACGGCTCACCGGCGCCGGCACCGTCCAGGACCCGGCAGATCTCGCTGATGATGAGCCCGATGCCACCCCGGGCCCGCGCCTCGTAGAAGGCGATGATGTCGTCGCTGACCCCGCCGCCCACCGCGGCCAGGCTCACGCCCATCGGCGTCATGGCCACGCGGTTCCTGATCTCCACCCCGCCGATCCGAACCGGACTGAACAGTTTTTCGAACATTTTCTCACCTCTTCGGTTTCCGGCCCGGGAATCTCAAAGCCGGACCAGGAGTCTGAGTCCGCCCACCACCGACCGTTCGTCTTCCTTCAAGGGCGGGGTAACGAACTGCAAATCCACGGTAAGCTCCAGCCAGGGTTTGAGGCTGAAATTGTAGTAGGCTTCGAACCCGCGGTCGTTCCTCACCAGGGGCTGCAATTCCGGCGGGACCCGCTTGCTGGTCGCATCGTAAAAATACCCGACTCCGAAGGAATCCGCCGGCCGCCGGGGCCACATGCCCCGCCCGCCCAGGCCGAAACTGTAGAACGCCTTGGTTTTGTTCGTGACCGGGTTGCCGAGGCCGAACCGCCCGAAAACACCGATCCCGCGGCCGGGCACGGCCCGGTCCAGCCAGAGGAACTGGTCGAAGTCGTAGTTGAGCGCCCAGTCGCTGGAAACCAGCTGCGGATAGCGCTCCGGCGTGATGAGGCCCGCCAGGGTGGGCTTGAGCTTGTTGCTCCAGGTCCCGCCGAAGCGGTGGTGCCCGGGCCGTTCCGCGATCTTCACGGTGAAGGACGTGGTGGTGAAGAGGGTGACCCCCCGGTTGAAATCGGCACCGGGCTTGTCCTTCGCGGCCGGGGGGCCGGCGTCGAGCACCGCGCCGATCAGGGAGAACCACGGGGCGGGCTGGAAGAGCAGCGAGGCGAACAGCGTCTGGCGGGGAAAGGTGGTGTTGTAGGCCGGGTTGTTGTTGAAGGCGGCGTTGAGGAACTGGGTCGTTTCGTCGGAGGCGAACACGTTCGAGTCGCGGGAGGTGATGCGGCCCCCTGCAACGGAAAACAGCCTGTTCAGTTTCTGGAACACGATCGCGTCGGTGAGCGTGGTGGGCGGCTTGCCGTCGCCGGCGTCCACGGCAGCCCAGTCCACCGGGTTGATGATCCCGTGGCCGGTCTGGTCGTTGGCGCTCCGTCCGCAGCCCGTCTGGAGTTTGACGGTGAGGGTGCCCCCTTGCCAGAGGCCGGCGGCGGCGGTGTCCACCGCCACGCCGTAGCGGAAGGACCCGTAGAACATGGGCTGCCGGGCCAGGCCGCCGTCGAGGTTGCCCTGCAGGATCGGCAGGAACAGCGCGTCCACCCGGATGCCATGCTGCAGGAGCTTTTGGCGTCCCCCGCCCCAGTCCCCGGTCAGGACGGGACGATGGCCAAGGTCGCCGGAGAGGTCGATCCGGGGAGCCGGCGGGTCACCCGGTTCGGTAATCTCCGGCCCCGGTCCGGGCGCGCCGTCCGACTCGGCCGGGGGTCGGGTCGATGCCCCCGGCGGCGCCGGGGCGAGAGTGGCGCTCTCCACGGCTGTTGATCCAGGTTTCCGAGCAGGGTCCAGCGGGTGTTCAGCCTCGGCCAGGACGACCCCGCCGAGAAGGACAAGAAGAAATAGACAATTGGTTTTCAGCCAACTCGGGTTCATTGGGGGCAGGATAGTCAGGAACAGGGGTGAAAAGCAAGAGAAAAGGGCATAAACAGGCGCAGGAAGACCGGACACTCAATCGGCGGAACGCGTGAGTGTCCTGCAAGCCTCAGCAGGATTGTGCTTGATTCGCGCCTCGGTGCCGACTATGCTCCGCACCGGCCCGCACGGGTCGGTGGCGGGATCGGGATCGAAACGGGGAGACGGCGCATGGTTTTGCTGGCGGGATTGCTGGTGATCCTGGCGGTGGCGGCGGGCGTGGCGGCCCTCGTCCGGCAGAGGGGGAGATTGACGGACACCGTGGAGACATACGGGCCCTTCGCGGTGGTGACCCACTACCGGCGATACCTGAGCGGGTGGAACGAGGGGCCTCTCCACCGGGCCGTTCACGAGACCTGGTCCTTGCGTTATCGTTCGCGTCCCTTCGCTTTCGAGGGGAAAGCCCCTGTCCACGGAGACGAGGCCCGGTGGTACGACACCCCCACCGCCGTCATCACGTTCCCGTCCCCCGAGCCCGCTCTCGTCGTTGTCGTGGGCGAACCGCCCGACGCCGGTTTCTACTACCTGGTCCGGGAGCGGGACGGCGAGGCCGTGACCCGTTTCCTGGGGCCGACCTGCGGGGGCGTCTCGGCCGACTGGCTCGACGCGCCCGTCGGAGCGGCCCGCATGGAGCGGGACCTCTACTGTTATCGCGGGCGACTGGCGGGCGGGCGCCGTCTCCTGCTGGGCAATCTCGCCGTCCTGGACACCCGGAGTCTGGAGAGCTTTGCGCTCCGGATGCCGGAAGGCCTCGCCCTGGACAATCTGAAGCCGCCCATCGCCCTGTCCCCGGACGCGGAGAGTTTCGTCCGGCTCGCCTTCTCCCCTGATCCCATCCGTGCACCGCACCTGGCCGTCTTCGAGATCGGGAGCGGGGCGGTCTCCGCCGTACCCGTCGACCGGTCCCGGATGCGCTACCACGACACACAGGGCATCGACGCGACGTGGCTCGATCACCACTTCGTGTGGGTCGCGGCCCCGGACGGGCGGCTGGTCCTCGCGGAACGCCCGGACTTCACCCCCTTCCCGTACCAGGGGACCCTCTCCCCCCGTACGCCCGAAGGATACCGGTCCTACGACCTCCAGCCCGTGAAACCCCGGATGCTCGAGCGCCTGGTAACGTTCCTGCAGGACGAGTTCCACGCCGAATGCCTGCCCCGCGACGCGCACAGCGTTTCGGAGGTGCTCCGGATCGGTCGGGACGAGGTCCACGTGATGCTCCTCGAGGACCGCCTGGGAGTGTTCATGTACAACGAGACAGACAGCCGCTGGGTCGAGGAGATCGCCGGCAGGTTCGACGCGCTCCTGTGCACGGGCGAACTGGATCACTTTTTCGGGACCGGGCCCTCGTCGGATTGAAAGGAAATGTTTTATTTTCCAACAAATAATCGTGGGACACTCATTCGGGATGAAGAATGAGTGTCCCTTTTTATTTTATTCCGCGACCAACCGAAGCGAACCCTGTCGCCGTCTTCCAGGACGGCGAGACAGACAAGGGAGTCGCCACGCTCTAAGGCCGGCCTCTCCCTCTTCGGCGGACGCTGCCGGGCTTGTGGAATCCGCATTATGCTAGAATTGGAAACAACGGGATCGCAAAGCGGGAAACCGGCGCGGGAGGGAGGCATCCATGGATCCGGCTGAACTGACCGGGAAGAGCCTGGGACACCACGTCATCCTCGAGCCCCTGGGAGCTGGCGGCATGGGGATCGTGTACAAGGCCCGGGATGTTCGACTGTCCCGCGTGGTGGCCCTCAAGGTGATGCGCCTGAACTGGGCCGATGACGACGAGAATCGGCGGCGCTTCGTGCGGGAGGCCCAGGCGGCCTCGGCGTTGAACCACCCCAACATCGTGACCATCTACGAGATCGACTCGGACGCCGGGTTTGACTTCATCGCCATGGAGCACCTGGACGGCGTCACGCTGGCCGAACTGATCGCGTCCGGTCCGCTGCCGATCGACCGAGCCCTGCGCCTGGCGAGCCAGGCGGCGGACGCCCTGGCGGCCGCGCACGCCGCGGGGATCGTCCACCGGGACCTGAAGCCGTCGAACATCCTGGTTCTGCCGTCGGACCAGGTCAAGGTGGTGGACTTCGGCCTCGCCAAGCGCCTCGAGCACCCCGGGCCCTCCGACGAAAAGGACCGGACGGCCACCGTGGCCGGGAACATCGTGGGGACCGCGGCCTACATGTCTCCCGAGCAGGCATCCGGGTTGAGCGTCGATGCCCGCAGCGACCTCTTCAGCCTCGGGAGTGTCCTCTACGAGATGCTCTCGGGGCGGAAACCCTTCGGCGGCGACACGGTGGTGAGTTCCCTCGTGGCGGTCCTTCGGGACGAACCGTCACCACTGACAGCCGTCTCGCCGGCGGTGGGGCGCCTGGTCGAACACTGCCTGCGCAAGGACGTCTCCCGGCGTTTCCAGTCCGCCACGGAACTCAAGGAGGCGATCGACGCGTGCCGGGTGGACGCGAGCCGGGTGCACGGGTCGTTCCGAGAGACACCCATCCCGCACACCGGGAAACCCGGCATCGCGGTCCTCCCGTTCGCGAACCTGAGCGGCGAGACGGCGGACAACTTCCTTTGCGAAGGTCTCGCCGAGGAGATCATCGACGCGCTGACGCGGATTCCCGGCCTTCGGGTCATCGCCCGGACCTCGGCCTTCGCCGCGGCCCGCTCGGGGCTGGACGCCCGGGAAATCGGCGCACGGCTCGGTGTCGCCACCCTCCTCGAGGGGAGCGTGCGCCGGAGCGAACGGCGCGTCCGGGTGACGGCCCAACTCATCGACGCTTCGGACGGGAGCCATCTCTGGAGCGAGCGGTACGATCGCGAACTCACCGACGTCCTGACGCTCGAGGACGAGATCGCTGCCGCCATCGCGGCCCGGTTGCGAGTCGAACTGGGGGGGGAGGTGGGTCGACGCACCCAGTTGGTGGTTGATGTGGAAGCCCACCTGGCCTACCTGGAGGGTCGGCACCATTTCGCGAAGGGGACGCCGGCCGAACTGGCGCAGGCCAAGGCCCTTTTCGAGCGGGCCATCGAGCGGGACCCCTCCTTCGCCCTTGCCTACGATGCCCTGGCGGAGCTGCACTGGTATCTCGGTCTCTTCGGCGGTGTACCCCCGCGCGAGGCGTTCTCGATGAGTACCTGGCACGCCCTGCGGGCGCTGGAGATCGACGACGGCCTCGCCGAAACCCACGCCCTGCTGGGAATGCTGCGCAAGGAACTCGACTACAACTGGCGGGAAGTGGACCGGGAACTCCGCCGGGCGTTCGAGCTGAACCGGGAGTCACCCCTGGTCCGCCTGCGCCATGCCATCAGCGGCCTTTTGCCCCACGGTCGCATGGCCGAAGCACTGGAGGAAGTAGAGAGGGTGCTGACCCTCGACCCCCTGTCCCTGTTCGTGCGCTGGTGGCTGAGCGTGATGGCTTACCTCGCCGGCCGCCCCGACCGGGTGATCGAGGAAGGCCGGCACATGATCGCGCTGGACCCCGGCCACTTCTTCGGCCACTGGGCATCCGGAATAGGCCTGGAGGCTGCTGGCGAACCCCAGAAGGCCGTCGCCGCACTGGAAAGAGCGCACCAGCTATCGGGAGGGATCCCCTTCACGCTGGGCTTCCTGGCTTTCGCCTTCGGCCGCGCGGGCCGGCGCGACGACGCGCTCGCCCTGGCGGCGCAGGCGGAGCAGGCGACGGCGGTCGCTTACATCCCCCCGTTCACCTTGGCGCTGGCCCACATCGGGCTCGAGGACTGGGGACCGGCCTTCGCATGGATGGACCGGGCCGTCGAGGCGCGCGACCCGCTCATCATGCCGGTCAAGAGCTACCCCTTCCTGCAGCCGGTCCGGGACGATTCGCGCTATGGGGCCCTGCTCAAAAAAATGAACCTGGAAAATGCGGGACACTCACTTGCATACTCAATGAACGCCCTCTGATTGCGCCGGTTGATCCCGGGGGACCGGGGCGGTACAATCCCTTCCAGAACGACCTGCTGAGGAGGAAACGTGACGGAGAGAGAAGACCGGGTCAGAGTGGCCGTCGTCACCGGCGCCAATCATGGGATCGGCGCGGCGATCGCCCGGGAACTGGCGCTCGACGGGTACCGTGTCGTCCTCAGGGAAAAGGACACTCACTCGATGATCCGGGTGAGTGTCCCTCTTTATCGTGCCACGATCGGTGTGGCCTGACTCCGTTTGCTCATAAGGACTTGCAGCCGACCAACCCAATCGAGGGACCCATGAAACCCCTGATCACCATCGTCGCCATCGCCACCGCCATCTTCATGGTGAACCTGGATGCCAGCATCGTCAACGTGGCCCTTCCCACCCTCTGCGAGGACTTCCACACCGGCACCCGAGAGGCCGCCGACGTGGTGATGTTCTACCTGGTCGCCCTCTGTGCGAGCCTGTTGATCTTCGGACGCCTGGGCGACCTGCTGGGGAAGAGGGCGATCTTTCTGGCCGGCTACGTGGTCTTCACCGTGGGATCCGTGGCCTGCGGCCTGGCACCCGGGTTCGGCGCCCTGCTGGCCGGACGCCTCATCCAGGGCCTGGGGGGGGCCATGCTGCTGGCCACCTCCATGGCCCTGGTGGTGGAGAACCTCCCGCCCGACCGGACGGGGCGCGCCTTCGGCCTGATCACCGTCTTCAGCGGGATCGGCTACTCCCTGGGCGCCCCCCTCGGCGGGGTGATCACCGAATTCCTCTCCTGGCGGTGGATTTTCCTGATCAACCTCCTCCCCGGTATCGCCGGCGCCTGGTTGTCCGGCCGCACCCTCACCCGGAAAAAATCCGCGGGAACCTCCCCGAAAGATTTCGACGCCGCCGGGGCGGTGCTGAGCGTGATCGCCCTCGTGGCTTTCGTATTCGGCCTGAACGCGATGAAGGCGGATTCGGTCTCCTCCGTCCGCTTCCTGGTCCTGGCGGGGACCTTCCTGGCGGCCCTGGCGGTCTTCCTCTTCCGGGAACACCGGTTCCCCCAGCCGCTGGTCGACCTCCGCCTGTTCAAGGACCCCCGCCTCGTGCTGGGCATGGCGTCCTCCTTCCTTGTGATCACCCTTCTGGCGGGGCTGGTGTTCCTGCTCCCCTTCTTCCTGGAGCTGGCGATGCGCTTCACCACCGAGAAAAGCGGCCTCCTGATCGGCATCTTCCCCCTGATCACCCTCCTGGCGGCCCCCCTGGCGGGCTGGCTGTCCGACCGGTTCGGATCCCCGCCGGTCTGCGCGACGGGCACCGTCCTGGTCCTGGCGGCCATGCTGGTGCTCCTGCAACTCGCCCCGGGGACCGGCACGCCGTTCCTCGTCCTCTCCCTGGTCTTCTACGGCTTCGGCCACACCACCTTCACCGCCTCCAACGCGAACCTGGTCATGAAGCGGGCGCCGCCCGGCAAGGAGGGGGTCACATCCTCGCTCTACACGGAGGCCACCTTCATGGCCTCGGCGATCGGGGTCAGCCTCTTCGAGTGGCTCTTTTCGGTGAAAACCGCCGGTCTCGCCGGCGCCGACCCGGCGGCCCAGCAGGCCACCGTGGCGGGAGGGTTCCATTTCGCCGTCGGCGTCGCGGGCGTCCTCGCCGCCCTGGCGCTGGCGGCCTCATTGGCGGTCGTTGTGGCCACGCCGCGACGTGACGACGCCCCACCCCTGGAGTGATCCCATGAACGAACGAAAGACCTTTCCCCTCTCCCACCCCCAGAAGCGGGTCTGGCTGACGGAACAAACGTTCCTGGCCACGCCCTACTTCAATCTCGCCTTCCGGGTCCGCCTGCCCTACGAGGCGCGGCAACCGGTCCTCGAGCAGGCGGTCAACCTCCTGTTGCGGAAGAACGACGGCCTGCGCCTCCGGATCCTGGAGGACACCCCTGGCCGTCCGGGGGAACCGTGCCAGTACGTGGCGGACTTCGAACCGTTCACCCTGCGCGAGCTGACATTTTCAGAAGACGACGCGGAAACGGGGGTGGCCGGGTGGCTGGAGCGGGAGACCCGGAAGGTCTTTGACCTCATCGACCGGCCGCTCTACGATTTCGCCCTGGTCCACACGCCGGGGAGGTCCTCCCTGTTCCTGAAGGTGCACCACCTGGTGTCCGACGGGGGAACGATCTTCCTGATGGTCAACGACATCAACGCATTCTACAACGCCCTGAGCCGGGGGCAGGACGTCGACCCCACCCCCCGCCCCTCCTACCTCGAGTTCATCGGGCAGGAGCAGGAGTACCTGCGGTCGGAAGCAGCGGAGGCCGACCGGCGGTTCTGGATCGACAAGCTCTCCCCCCTGCCGGAACTCATCGACCTCTCCAGCCGGAAGAAAGGCCGGGGCGGGATCGAAGCGGAGCGGACCTGGGTGGCGTTCCCCGACGGGCTCCGCAACGATCTGCACGCCTTCGCGGAGCAGAACCGGTCCTCCGTCTTCAAGCTGGTGATCTCCGCTTTCGCCGTCTACCTCTCCCGGTTCGGCCGCACCCCCGACGTGGTCATCGGTTCGGTGAACCACAACCGGACCACCCCCCGGACCCGGGAGATGATCGGCATGTTCGTGAGCACCTTCAACCTGAGGCTCAACGTGGACCCGTCGATGGACTTCCGGACCTTCGTCCTCGCCACGGGTCGGGAGGTGGACGACATCGTCAAGAACCACCAGCGCTATCCCTACGACCTCCTCGTCCCCGAGCTCCGCGAAATCCACCAGCGGCCGGCGGAGCCCCTGGCGCAGATCAGCGTCATCGGGCACGGGGGGACCTACGACGCGTTCCGGCCCGAGTACCAGGACACGGGCTGCGAGCCGGTCCCCATCAACGTCCACATCGACCCCAACGGCAAGGATACCGTGGGGACCCTGGAACTCTCCATCGACTACCACCCCGACCTCTTCGAGCCGGCGGACATCGAAAACCTGTTTTCGTGCGTCTGCGCCTTCCTCGAAAACGGCCTTGCCAACCCGCTCGCCCGGCTCTCGGACATCCCCCTGACCTCCGGGGACGAACTCCGCCGCGTCCTCCGGGAGTTCAACGACACGGCGGCGGACTTCCCGACGGGCGAGACCCTCCACGGCCTCTTCGAGACCCAGGCGGCGAGGGTGCCCGACCGGAAGGCCCTCGTCTTCGACGGGCGCCCGATGACTTACCGCCACCTGGACGCCTCGTCCAACCGGTTGGCCCGACTCCTGGTGGAGAAGGGGCTCCGGCGCGAGGAGATCGTCGGGGTCCTGGCGGACCGCTCCCTGGAGGTGGTCGTCGCCCTGCTGGCCGTCCTCAAGGCGGGGGGGGCCTACCTCCCCATCGACCCCCACTACCCGGCGGAACGGGCCCGCTTCCTCCTGGAGGACGCCGGGTGCCGCTTTCTCCTGGCCCACCCCCACCTGGGCGCGGACCTGGGCTTTTCGGGGGAACGCATCGCCCTGGCCCCGCCGGCGGAGACCGTCACGGACGCCGCCTCCCCCGGCGTGAGGGTCGAGCCCTCGCAGCTCGCCTACGTCATCTACACCTCCGGCTCCACGGGCAGGCCCAAGGGGGTGATGATCGAGCACCGGGCCGCCGTCAACCTGGTCCAGTGGCACCGGCGCCACTACGGGATCGACGAGACCGACGTCTGCGCGGAGTTCGCCTCGTTCAGTTTCGACGCCTCCGTTTCCCAGACCTTTTCCCCGCTCGCCTCGGGGGCGGAGCTGCACGTCCTGGACGAGGGGCTCCGGGCCTCGGCGGAACAAGTCAACGCCTACTTCGAGGCGAACGGCGTCACCTACACCGACCTGCCCACCCAGCTCTTCGAGTATTTCATGGAGGCCGTGCGGAACACGTCCCTCAAACGGCTCACCACCGGGGGCGAGAAGCTCCGGAAGTTCATCCCCCAGAACTACAAGGTTTACGACGAGTACGGGCCCACCGAGTTCACCGTGGTGTCCACCAGCTTCCTGCTCGACCGGCCCTACGACCGGTCCCCCATCGGTCGGCCCGTGGCCAACGCGCGGGCCTACGTCCTGGACCCCGCGGGACGGCCCCAGCCCGTCGGCCTGCCCGGAGAGCTGTGCCTGGCGGGGGCGAACCTGGCCCGCGGCTACCTGAACCGGGAGGAGCTGACGCGGGAGAAGTTTGTCCCCGACCCCTTCGTCCCCGGGGAGCGGATGTACCGCACCGGCGACCTGGTACGCTGGCTCCCGGACGGCAACCTCGACTACCTGGGGCGGATCGACTTCCAGGTGAAAATCCGGGGGTTCCGGATCGAGATGCCGGAGATCGAGGAGCACCTCCGGGGACACAAGGCCGTCAAGGAGGCCGTGGTGGTGGACCGGACCGACGCCGGCGGCGCCCCTTACCTGTGCGCCTATTTCGTCTCGAGCCGGGACATCCCCGTCTCCGAGCTGAAGGCCTTCCTGGGGAGGACCCTGCCCGATTACATGGTCCCCGCCATCTTCATGCGGCTGGAGAAGATGCCCCTGAACACCAGCGGCAAGGTGGATCGGCGCGCCCTCCCCGAGCCGGCGGCTTCCGCCGAGACGCGCCGGACGGCATACGTCGCCCCGACCAGCGAAGCGCAGCTGGCCATCGCCGCGCTGTTCGAGGAGCTGTTGGGGTGCCCCCGGGTGGGTCTCAACGACAGTTTCTTCGAACTGGGGGGGCACTCCCTCAAGGCAGCCATCCTCCAGGCCCGGCTGCTGAAGCGGTTCGGGGTGCGCCTCTCCCTCCAGGACCTCTTCGACGGCCCCACCGTCAAGGCCCTCGACGAACGGGTGAGCGCGTCGCGCGCGACCGACGCCGTCCCCGTCATCCGGGTCCCGGACGCGGAGCACTACCCGCTGTCCCCGGTCCAGAGCCGTCTTTACTTCCTCCACCTCCTGAATCGGGACGCCGTGACCTACAACGTCTCCCTCCTGCTGCGGATCGAGGGCAACCTCGACACGGGGAAGCTCTGCCGCGCCTTCGACGCTTTCGTCGCCAAACACGACGTGCTGCGAACCGCCTTTGCGCTCCGGGACGGGGCCCCCGTCCAGGTCGTCCACCCGCGGGTGCGGCTGAAGGCCCACCTGAAGGAAGCGCCCGAGGAGGCCGTCGGGGACCTGATGGACGCCTTCGTGCGCCCCTTCGACCTCTCCCGGCCGCCCCTGATGCGCGTCAACCTGGTGCGCTCCGGAGAGCGCCTCCACTTCCTGATGCTGGACTTCCACCACATCGTCTTCGACGGGATGTCGGTGGAGGTGCTGCTCCGTGACCTGGCCGACTTCTACCTCGGGGAACGGATGGAGCCCCTGGCTTTCCGTTACCGGGACGTCGCGGACTGGCAGCGCCGTTTCCTGGCGGGGGAGGGTTTCGCCCGCCTGGAGCGCTTCTGGTTGGACCTGTTCCGTGGGGACGTCCCAGTCCTGGACCTGATGACCGACTTTCCCCGGCCGAAGGATCGGGACCACCGCGGCCGTCGCCACGTGTTCTCCGCCGGCCCCGCCCTCACGGAGGGGCTGCGCGGGATCTCCCGGAAGATCGGGTGCACGCTGTACATGACCCTGCTCTCGGCCTTCGGGGTCCTGCTGGCCCGGTTCACCTCCCAGGACGACCTGGTGGTGGGCACGCCGTCCCTGGGCCGGACCCTCCCCGAAGCGGCCCCCGTGGCCGGCATGTTCGTCAACTCTCTCCCCCTCCGCCTCCACCCGTCCCCCGACAAGACCTTCGAGGCCCTCCTGGCGGAAGTGCGGCAGCTGCTGCCGGCGGCCATGGACAACCAGGACTACCCCCTCGACACCCTCGTCGAGAAGCTGGGCATCGAGCGGAACTCCGGCCGGAACCCCCTTTTCGACGTCATGTTCACCTTCGCCAGCCGCTTCGACGACACCCTGCGGTTCGTGGACCTGACACTCTCCAAGGTGCCCCGGGAGAGCGGGGTGTCCAAGTTCGACCTGACGCTGGATTCGGTGGAGCGCCCGGCCGGCATCGACTTCGAGATCGAGTACGCCACGGACCTCTTCCGGCCCGAGACCGTCGAGCGCCTCGCGGCCCACTTCCTGAACATCCTGGCCGCCGTTGGGGTCGATCCCGGCATCGCCATCCGGGACATCGACTCCCTCCCCGCCGCCGAGCGCGGGTTCCTCCTTGAAACCTACAACGCCACCGCCTCGGACTACCCCGCCGACCGGACCCTGCACGCCCTCTTCGAGGCGCAGGCCGCCCGGACCCCCGAACGGGCCGCCCTGGTCTGCGAAGGCACCGCCATGACCTACGGCGGGCTGAATGCCGCCGCCAACCGCCTTGCCCGGGTGCTCCGGGCCAAAGGGGCAGGCCCCGGACATTTCGTGGGCATCCTGATGCACCGCCGGCCCGAACTGGTGGTGGCCATCCTGGGGACCCTCAAGGCCGGCGCCGCCTACGTCCCCATCGACCCGTCCTACCCGGCGGACCGGATTGCCTACATCGCCGGGGACGCGGGGATGACCCTCCTCCTCACCGAGGCAGCCCTGGCCGGACGGATCGAGGGGACTGCGGAACAGCTTGTCTGGGAACGGCTCGACCTCGCAAACGAAAACCCCGACAACCCGTCGCCCGCCGCCGGGCCCGGGGATCTCGTCTACATGATCTACACGTCAGGATCCACGGGGAAACCGAAGGGGGTGATGCTTCGCCACCGGAACGTGGTCAACTACGTCACCTGGGCGCAGCGGGCCTACCTGGAGGGCGAGGCGCTCGACTTTTCGCTCCACTCCTCCATCTCTTTCGACCTGACGGTCACGTCGGTGTTCACCCCCCTGCTGTCGGGAAACACCCTCGTCATCTACCCCGACACCGGGGACAACATCGCCCTGATCCGCCGCATCGTCGCAGAAGACCGCACGGGGATCGTCAAGCTGACGCCGAGCCACCTGCGGATCCTCTCGGAACTCGACATCCCGAACCGCAACCTGAAGAAGTTCATCGTCGGGGGCGAGGAACTCCCGTCCGACCTCTGCCGCAAGCTCACCGCCCGGTTCGACCACCCCGTGACGGTCTTCAACGAGTACGGGCCCACCGAGGCCGCGGTGGGGTGCATGATCCACCGCTTCGACCCGGAGCGGGACCGGGGCGCAGCGGTCCCCATCGGCGTGCCGTGCGCCAACGCCGCCATCTACCTCCTGGACGACGACCTTCACCCGGTCCCCTTCGGGGCCAAGGGGGAGATCTTCATCGGCGGCGAGGGCGTGGCGGCGGGTTACCGGAACCGGCCCGAGATGACGGCCGGTCGCTTCCTCCCCAGCCCCTTCCGGGACGGGGACACCCTCTACCGTACCGGCGACCTGGCCCGCTTCCTCATGGACGGCACGCTGGAGTACCTCGGCCGGGCGGACACCCAGGTCAAGATCCGGGGCTTCCGGATCGAGTGCGGGGAGATCGAGCAGAAACTGCTGGCGCACCCCGACATCCGCTCCGTGGTGGTCACCCTGCGCCGGGACGACCAACCCGAAGCGTACCTCTGCGCCTACTTCGAAGCAGAACGCGACCTGTTCCCCGCGGAGCTGAGGGAATTCCTGGCCGGCGCGCTCCCGGAGTACATGGTCCCCTCGTTCTTCATCCGGCTGGAGCGGATCCCGGTCAACGAGAACGGCAAGGTGGACCGGAAGGCCCTGCCCCCGCCCTCCGAACGTCTCGCCACCGGCGCGGCATACGTGGCGCCGCGGAACCCGCGGGAGCAGCGCATCCTCGAGATCTGGCGCGAGGTGCTCCGGCTGGACCGAATCGGTGTCCGGGACAACTTCTTCCACGCGGGCGGGCACTCCCTGAAAGCCATCGCCCTCGTCGCCCGGCTTCAGAAGCATTTCAAGGCCGACCTCAACGACGTCTACCGCTATCAGACCGTGGAGGAGCAGGCGGAGCACCTTCCCGAGGAGACCGACGTGCTCCGCCGGCGGCTGGAAAAGCTCCGCGAGGCCCCGCCGCCCACTGTGGATGCTGTCACCCTCCCGGCCGTCCGGGAAGGGATCGGGCGCTACGAACGCGAGGTGGAGGCCTTGTCGGGCCTGGACCTTTCCGGCCGGAAGGCTTACCGCCACGTCCTCCTGACGGGCGCCACCGGTTTCCTCGGCGCCCACCTGCTGCAGGACCTCCTGGCGCGGCCGGACGTCGGGGCGGTGACCGCCGTGGTGCGTGCCGAAGACGACGCCGGGGCCGCCGAGCGCCTCCGCCGGAAACTGGCGTACTACTTCGGGAGCGACGCCCTGCCCGGGGCGGACAAGCTCCGGGTGCAAAGCGGGGACCTGGCGCGGGAGCGGCTCGGGATGGGCCCGGCGGCGTACACCGACCTGGCGGCGGCGGTGGACTGCATCGTGAACAGCGCAGCCGTCGTCAAGCACTACGGGAAGCTGGAGGACTTCCGGTCGGCCAACGTGCACTCCGTCCGGAACCTGGCGGACTTCGCCCGGGATGGAGCCCCGAAGGACTTCCACCACGTCTCGACCCTCTCGGTGGGGCTGGGGGACGTGGCGGGGGAGGCGGCCCTCCTCTTCACGGAGGACGTCTGCGACGCCGGGCAGAAGACCGGCAACCCCTACCTGGTCACCAAGCTCGAGGCGGAACGTCTCCTCCTCGAAGCCCGGGCGCAGGGTTTGACGGCCAACATCTACCGGGTCGGGAACATCGTCTACCACTCCGGGACGGGCGTCCCCCAGGAAAACCTGGAGGACAACGTCTTCTACGCCCTGGTGAAGTCCGCCGCCCGCCTCGGGGCGGTGATGGAGGGAGAGGTCTTCGATTTCTCCTTCGTGGACCAGGTGAGCCGGGCGATCCTGACCCTCTTCGACCGTCCCGCCCTGGCCAACCGGACCTTCCACGTCGAGAACCCGCTGCGGGCCGACCTGGCCGCCGTCCTGCGCGACCCCGAGGTCGGGTTGAACGTGCGGGTGATGACCCGGCCGGACTTCATCGCGTGGCTCAGCCGCAACTTCACGCGGCCGGCGTTCCGGGACCAGATCGAACTCTTCATGCTGCACATGGACTGGCTGAGCGACCGGGACGGCCCGGTGACGGAGACGGTCCGGCTCTCGGGGAAGACCCGGGCCCTCCTGGACCGCCTCGGTTTCGCCTGGACGCCGGTGGACCCAGCAAAGATGCGCCCCATGCTCCGGCACGCGGTCGCGGACGTCGCGGCCTTCCTGTCCGGCACGCCGCTCTTCGGGGGCGCCGACGCGGACCTCCTCTTCCGGGCCGCCTGTGCCGGCCGCCGGGAGTACTACGACCGGGACGACGTCCTGCTCTGGGAAGGCGACGCCAACCCCGACCTCTTCCTTGTGGAGAAGGGTTACCTGGAGGTCTTCAAGCACTCCCGCGAAGGCTGGCTCGGCACCCTCTTCGTGGCAGGGGAGAACGCCTTTCTCGGGGAGAACGCCCTGTGGGGCGAACCGACTTCCGTGATCGCCGAACCGGTCTTCGACGGGACCCTGGTCCTGCGCCTGGACGGCTCTTGGCTGCAACGGCTGCTGTCGGATCACCCCGGCCTGGCCCTGCGCTTCATGAAGGAACTGGGGAAACGACTGGAGAACCTGCAGCGGTTCGTGGTCTCCATGGGGTGAGCGACGGGGGGCGAAAGAGACAAAAGGACCAAAAGGACCCAAAGGACCAAAAGGACCAGAAGGACGAAGTGAAAGCCCGTGCCGGGCCCCCTCAGCCTTTCGGGCCTCTCATGTCCTTTATGTCCTTTATGTCCTTTATGTCCTTTGGGTCCTTTGGGTCCTTTGAGCCCTTCGGGTCAGGGCGCCTTGTCTCGGGGCTTTGCCTTTCCTTCCACGCCCCGTCATGGCCTCGGCCGGTGGCAGATGGCGAGGAACTGCTTCACCGTGCGCTCGAGGCCGTCCTCCAGGGCCTGGGCCACGAGGTGGTGGCCGATCGAGACCTCCGCGATGTCCGGCACCGCGTCCAGCAGCATCCCCAGGTTGGCGGTGGTGAGGTCGTGGCCGGCGTTGAGGGCGATGCCACGCCGACGGGCGGCCTCGGCGGCGGCCACGATCCGGCGGACCTCGGGCCCCGGGTTCCCTTCCCGGAAGGCCCGGGCGTAGGGCTCGGTGTAGAGCTCCACCCGGTCGGTGCCGGTGCCGGCGGCCCGCTCCACCGCGACAGCGTCGGGCTCCACGAAGATGCTGGTGCGGACACCGGCCCGGTGCAGCTCGGCCACCACCGGCGTGAGCAGGTAGCCCCACTGCCCGCACTCCCAGCCGTGGTTGGAGGTCAGCTCCCCGGGCTTGACGGGCACCAGGGTGCACTGGGTGGGTCGGCACGCGAGGACCAGTTCCAGGAACTCCTCGCGGACGTCCCCCTCGAAATTGGTCTCCACGCTCGTCACCTCCCGCGCCACGTCCCGGGCGTCGTCGGGAGTGATGTGGCGCCGGTCCGCCCGCGGGTGGACGGTGATGCCGTCGGCGCCCCAGCCCACGATCTTGTGGACGAGGGCCATCAGGTTCGGCTCCGCCAGCGGCCCCCGCGCGTTGCGCAGGAGGGCGATCTTGTTCACGTTCACACTCAACCGGGTCATCTCAACCTCCAAAACGATGCGTTATCAACCACGAGATACACGAAAGAAAGGAACCACGAAATACACGGAATACACGAAAGGAGAAGAAACCAGGAGCCCTACGAAAAGGTCTTCAAAGTCGAGGGACGACGTTGAGGAAAGCCACGATTCATCGGGTCAAATCCTAAACCCCTTCAGCCTAAACCGCTAACAGCCTATTCTTGAACCACGAACCACACCAACCACACGAACTATAGCTGGAACTGAGCAGGGATTCAACGTGAGAAGCGGGCAACCGCATCGCCTTCCATGGCGTAGCGGACCTCGTCGAGCTCCAGGAGCCGGAATCAGGAAGGTATCCTCGACCCCAGCACGCCGGGCCCGGTCAAGGGTCTCAACCATCTGCCGGACCCCGATGTTCAGACGGCACTCTTCCGGGAGTGTATTGTAGACTTGGTTTTTTGGGAGGTTTTCCGGATCTTTTCCCGCACAGAGACGATCCAGGGGTCCTGGTCCGCAGTGGCGACGATGAAACTCTCGTAGGACGGAAATTCCGACTTTCGGGCTTCGTATTCCCGCATCAGTTCTGCCTGAACCCGGTTTTTCATCTCTACGCAATCGAACTTTTTATTCTTCGGATTCATCTCCCACCTCTCGTGGGCTCAGAATCGTCATCGAACGATAGCCCAGCAGGACATTCACCCCATTGAATCTCCTGATTCGATTATAATTCACGATGTGTTTGAAATTCCAGCTCAGAATGAGGTCCGCACCAGCCACGGTTGCGGCGGCCACGTGCAACGCATCCCCTCGTGAAGCCTCGCCAAGTATTCCGGATCGGATGTACTCAGCGGCCAATTCAAGTGTCTCGGATTCGATAAGAACGTCTTCCAGAGACCCGGACGGTAGAGCCGTTAAAATGTCACGAACTGATTCCGGTGATTTCGATAGCTCTCGATAGGTCTCCTCGGAAATCAAGACAATATAATCACCTTCTGCTACCCGTTGGAAAAACCGCCGACTCGCATCCGAGAACTCCTCGTCTTCAATTCCCCCGAATACGGAAGTGTCGACATACACCCTGATTCGACGCATCTTCCCTCCTTGCCTCCATGAGGTTTACGGCTTTTTTTTCAATTGCCTTTCCCGTCCGTTCCTAAAATCTGATACGCAACACAACCTGGCCTGCAACCAGCGGCTCAAGTGTTTATTCTACTTCAATCAGGACGGCTTGGTATCCCTGTCTCGCGGATTCCTCGAGCGCCCGGAAAAAAGCGGCCACGGTGGCGTCATCCCGGGGATGGATGCAGATTACACCCGTCCCGGTTTCTTCCGGTCCTTTTGTTAAACCCCCCGCTTGCCTGGGTCCGTCGGTAACCCGAAGCGCGGGAGACAATCCCTGCGCGGTCAGTTCGATCCAGGGGCTTGAATCCGGCGACGCCGAGGTCCGGAAATTGATCGCATAGCTGCAGAGGGGGACTTGCCGCAAATCGAGAGCCTCAAACTTCGCGGAGATTTCCTCCCATCGGAACCTGAGACAGAAAAGCAGCTCGTCATCCGGATCGGGAATGGTTACGGGGGGAGAAACCCGACGGGCGACCAGGGCGGCGTCGGGCAGCCCGGCGGCCCTGCACGCCGAGAGCAGGAGGCGCACCTGGGCGAATTTCAGGGCCGGGTCGAGGGCGATCAGGGCCTGGGCGTCCCGCCCGTCCGGCTTCCAGGGCGACAATAACGGAGTCAGGGGTCCGGGACCGGTCGGTTGTCCAATGCTCTCCATTTCCTTCCATCGACGTATTCGCGCGGACAGATCCCCCAGATCAACCATGCGCTTGTTGCCGAGAAAAGGGACAGCGTGGGCGTCCAGCGTCAGAAAGATGTTGCCATGAGGTCTGACCGGCAGCAGTGTACCCAACTGCGTTTTCGGCAGCCGCAACAAAGGGAACGGCCTGTAATCCCACCAGGTGAAAGCCGGAAGCGGGGCGGGTTGCTCCCCGCAACCCCAGAAAAGCCCCGGGATGGCCAGACATACCAGAAGGAGCAGCCCGATTTTCACACGGGAAGTTAGTTCCATATCAGCCGACCTCTGCTTCCGGGTTTGCTTTGTTTTCCCGCGCAGGCCGGAGCCTGCGTCACCAGTTACGGGGCTGCAACCCCAGGGCCCCTGTTCGTGTGGTTGGTGTGGTTCGTGGTTCAAGAACAGGCTTTTAACGGTTTAGGCTGAAGGGGTTCAGGGGTCCGCCCCGATGAATGGTGGCCTTCTTGAACATCATCCCTCGCCTTTGAAAACCTGTTCGTGGATTTCCAGGCTTCATCTCCTTTCGTGTATTCCGTGTATTTCGTGGTTCAAATCCCCTCGGTGGTCACGCGGTGGGGGATTCCACCTTGTAGTTGGGGGCCTCCTGGGTGACGATGACGTCGTGGACGTGGGACTCGCGCAGGCCGCTGTTGGTGATGCGGATGAAGCGGGAGCGCGCGCGGAAGTCCGCCAGGTCGGCGCAGCCGCAGTAGCCCATCCCCGCCTTGAGGCCGCCCATGAGCTGGAAGATGACGTTGCGGACGCTCCCCTTGTACGGCACGCGCCCCTCGACGCCCTCGGGGACCAGCTTGGCCAGGGACTGGCTCTTCTCCTGGAAATAGCGGTCGGCGCTCCCCCGTTTCATGGCGCCCAGGGACCCCATGCCGCGGTAGGCCTTGTAGGCCCGGTTCTGGTAGTAGATGACCTCGCCGGGGCTCTCGTCGGTGCCGGCGAAGAGGGAACCGATCATGACCACGCCGGCGCCCGCCGCCAGGGCCTTGCTGATGTCGCCGGAGTACTTGATCCCGCCGTCGGCCACCACGGTGACCCCGTGGCGCGCGGCCGCCTCGGCGCACTCCAGGACGGCGGTGATCTGGGGCACGCCGGCGCCGGAGACCACGCGGGTGGTGCAGATGGAGCCGGGGCCGATCCCGACCTTCACCACGTCGGCGCCCGCCGCCGCCAGGTCCGTGACCGCTTCCGCCGTCCCCACGTTCCCCGCCATGAGCGGCACGGCCGGGAAGCGCTTCTTGAACTCCGCCACGGCCTTCAGGACGCCGGCGGAGTGCCCGTGGGCGGTGTCGATGGCGATGATGTCGGCCCCCGCCGCCACCAGGGCCTCGGCGCGCTCCATCCCGTCGGGCCCGACCCCGACCGCGGCCCCCACCAGGAGGCGCCCGTGGCGGTCCTTGCAGGCGTTGGGGTAGGCGATGAGCTTCTGGATGTCCTTGATGGTGATCAGGCCCTTGAGGTGGAAGCCCTCGTCCACGATGAGGAGCTTCTCGATGCGGTGGGCGTGAAGCAATTTCTTGGCGTCCTCCAGGGAGGTGCCGATGGCGGCCGTCACCAGGCGCTCCTTGGTCATGAGGTCGCCCACCAGGGCGTCCATGCGGGTCTCGAAGCGCAGGTCGCGGTTGGTGAGGATCCCCACCAGCACCGGCCCCTCCGTCACCGGGATGCCGGAGATCTTGTACTTGTCCATGAGGTCCACGGCGTCCTGGATGCGCATCCCCGGGGAGATGGTGACCGGGTTGAGGATCATGCCGCTGATGGAGCGCTTGACGATGTCCACCTCGTTGCACTGCTCCTCAATGCTCATGTTCTTGTGGATGAAACCGATTCCGCCCTCCTCGGCGAGGGCCTTGGCCATCACCGCCTCCGTAACGGTGTCCATGGCGGCGGACAGGAGCGGGATGTTGAGGCGGATGTCCTTCGTCAACGGCGTGGAGATGTCGGTTTCCGAGGGCAGGACCGAGGACTTCCCCGGGATGAGGAGCACGTCGTCGAACGTGAGGCCTTCCTTGACGATCTTTTCCATGGCGACTCCCTGAAGCGCAGGATGAACCGGCGCCCGGGTCCGTCGCTCCCCTTGATCCGCCTTCCGTGCGGCTCCCCCGCCCACCGCGGCCCCCGGGCCGGTAAAAGGGCTATCTTAGCCCCGCGCCCGGCGGTTTTCAATCTTTTGTTGGGGGAGAGTGCGCTGTTCGGACCGCCCGACGGCAGGGTGCCAGATGCTATCCAAAGCCTGTAAAATCAGGCGGACATAATGACACTGAACGCAACACCTTTGTTTTCTGCTAGACATAACGATCTGACCAACAGGAACCTCATCGTCAGGGGAGGGAACGTGGCATACCCTTTCGTCTGCATCGAAAGGGAACACCTCAGAAGGTGAAGAACGTTCCGGGCGCCCGCGTTGACGGGCCCGCGTCCCGGTGTCCTGGTTCCCGGTTCCTCCCTTCGGAGGTGACGTCGTGAGGGTCAAAGCTTCAGACGCCCGCGCCGGGACGGCGCGCGGGAACGTCACACCCCATTGGCCCGCGCCGGGACGGCGCGTGGGAACCGGGTTTCCACCTGCTGGAAGGCTGCTTCCCGGAGGGAGGGATCGTCGCCGAAGCCCTCCAGTCGCACGAGGTCCCGCTCTTTCCGGAACCACGTCTGCTGGCGCTTGGCGTAGCGGCGGGTGGCGGCGCGGATGGCTTCCACCGTGGCGAGCCAGGTCGCTTCGCCGCGAAGGAACGCCACGATCTCGCGGTACCCGATGGCCTCGAGCCCCTTGGACGCCGGGGAGACCCCCCGGTCCAGGAGCGCGCGCACCTCGTCCACCCACCCGGCGTCGAGCATCTCGAGGACGCGCCGGTCGATCCGCTCGCAGAGCGCGGCCCTGGGCGGCCCCAGGCAGAGAAGGAGGGGAGAGAAGCCGTCCAGGGGCGACTCCGCGACGCCGAAGTGCTCGCTCATGGGGCGCCCGGTCAGGTGGAGCACCTCCAGGGCGCGGGCGAGGCGCTGGTGGTCCCGGGGGGTGACCCGTCGGGCGGATTCCGGGTCGCGGCGGGCGAGGATGCGATGAAGGGTCTCGGGCCCCCGGCGTTCGACGATGGTCTGCAGGCGACGGCGGAACCCCTCGTCCCGCCCCGGCCCCTCGAAGATGCCGTAGAGAAGGGCCCGCAGGTAGAACCCCGTCCCGCCCGCCACCACGGGCAGCCGCCCCCGGGACCGGATGTCTTCCAGTGCCGCGCGGGCCAGTTTCTGGTACCGTCCGGCCGAGAACACCTCGTCCACGTCGGCGACGTCCAGGACGTGGTGGGGGATTTCCCGGCGGAGGCCGGCGTCGGGTTTGGCGGTGCCCACGTCCAGCCCACGGTAGACTTGCATGGAGTCGCAGTTGACGATCTCGCCGCCGAAGCGCCGGGCCAGTTCCACCGCCAGGGCGCTCTTCCCCGAGGCGGTGGGCCCGACCACGCCGAGCAGGGGAAAAGCGCGTTCCGACGTCGCCAGGTCCATACCGCGGGCCCTAGTCCAGGAGGCTGCGGCGGGTTTTCGGCCCGTACCGCAGGGGCTTGACGTGAAGCTCCAGCACCCCGTCCTCCACGAGCCGGTCCAGCCATGCCTTCGCCTGGCTCTTCAGGACGTTCAGCTCCTCCGCCACCTCGGTGACGCCCCGGGGGGACCGCACCCGGCAGAGCAGTTCCCGCACCTTGGCGAAAAGCTCCTCGGCGGCGGATCCGGCCGGGGCGGGGCCGGGGTCCGGGTCAGCGTCGGGAGCGGGGGGCGCGGGTCGGTCGGCCGGCACGTCGTCGCGGGGAGGGGCGGCGGTCCCGGGTTCTCCCGCGAACACCTGGAAGAGGTCGCCCTGCCGGGGGACCGGTTTCCGCCGCTCGGCCTCCGCCGACGCGAGGGCGGCTTCCAGGGCGGCCGGCGTGCAGGGGGAGGGCCACGGCAGGGCGCCCCGGCGCCGCAGGGCGGCCAGCCCCTCGCTCGGCGGGCCGTCTTCCCGGACGAAGACGGGCACGAGTCTCAACTTGTCCAGCTGTTCCACGGCCCCCGACCAGGTCCCTCCCTTCGCGAGGTCGGAACTGACCACGAGGGCCGCGTCCGACAGGGCGTAGACCAGCTTGTTCCGCTGCATGGCGTTTCCCACGTTGAAGCCGGCGGAGGGGTCGTAGGGCGAAACCAGGGTCAGGCGGCCGTCCAGCAGGAGGTTCCGGTTCTCCCGTTCCAGGACGGAACGTTCCAGGCTGTCCGCCAGGACGCCCACCGTGCTCCCTCCCGCTTCCAGGGCGCCGCGCATGGCGGCCTGGTCGATCCCCCGCGCCCCGCCCGAGACGAGGGGGCGCCCCGTCTCCGCCGCCAGCCGGCCGGCGGACTCGGCCCAGGCGGCGAGCGCCGCATCCACGTGACGGGAGCCCACGATGGCCAGTCCGCCCGCGTCGAGCCGCGAGAAATCCCCACAACCGTAGAGCAGCGGGGGGGAATCCTCGCGGAGCCGGGACTTCAAGCGCTGGGGGTATGCGGCGTCGGAGCGGCTCACCACCCGAATCGCCCGGGCCTGCCAGCGTTCCACCGCCTGGCTCAGCAGGAAGCCCCGGGAGAGGAGGCGCTGGAGCCTGCCGGGGTCGACGACCCGCCCGCACTCCGCGGCCAGCCCCGGGCCGTCCGGTGACAACAGGTCGGATGGCTGGCGCTTCCGCTCCTGGAGGAAGCGCGCCAAACGCTTGTACTCCCCCGGTGTCAGAACGTCGGGTGACGGCCCGGCCCGTCCGGCCAGGAGGGGGGCGGTCAGAAGGAGAACCGCCTGGGTGTTGGGGGAAAGCGTTTCGTTCATCGGTCATGCCCCGTCTGTGCGAGTGCGAAAGGCCGGACCTCCCCGCTGCCGTGGGATCGCAGCAGCCATGCCGCGATAGTGAAGGTCCACCGCGAGTCCACCATGTCGTCCACGAGCAGCACCGGCCCGCCGCGCACGGCCCCGGTCCGCACCCCCAGGGACCCGTCAACGTTGCGGGCCTGCTGGATGCTATTGGCCATGCTCTTCTGCTCGGGGCGTTCGCCGGTTTTTTCGAGGGCGTCCCCGAAGGGCAGCCCCAGCGCGGCCGCCAGCCGGCGGGCGAAGTCCGGCACCAGTTCCGGATGGCGAAGGGAGGGCACGCAGGCGACCCACTCCGGGAACGGTTCCGGGGCCCACTCCCGCAGGAGGCTGGACGCGGCCTCCACCAACTCGTCGGCGTAGTGCCGGTCGTGGTATTTGCCCCGGCTGACCAGGCGGCCCCAACCGGCGTCGCCCCACACACAGAGCGCCCGGCCGGCCTGCGCCCGCAGCTTCGGGTCGATCCGCCCCCGGAGGCCGTACTTCGGTATCCCGCCGGCCGGCCACTGGATTCGCGCTTCGATGGGGAGGTTCATTCGTCGGAGGAAGGCGACGGCGTCCCGGACCAGGGCCGGGTCGATGACCTCGTCGAAGGGTGCGGGATCGTTCGGGCGATCCGCCGCCGGTTCGCCGTCGAGCGCCCGGATGAGGAACGCCATGTGCCCGGACGCGAGGGCCACGTAATCCTGCATCTGGCGCTGCTCCTCCCGGCGCTTGAGGTTCAGCCGCCGGGCTCGTTCCCAGAAGGCCTCGCTCAGCCGGCCGGCCGTCAACTGCCACCGGACGCCCTGTTTCGCGATGGGGGTGGGCGATTCCAGCGAGATCAGGGCGAGGGCCTTCTCGATGCGGCCCATGCTCAGGTTCACCCGCGTCATCATCTCGGGGACGGAAAGCCCTGCCGGCGCCGCTTCCAGCGCCTCGAGCACGCAGCGGACCTCCTCCCTCGAGGGGAACGCGCTCTCGATGAACCAGCTCGTGATCTCCGTCTCCTCCTCCCCGCTCAGCAGCACCCCGTAAGCCGTGTCGAGGGCGCGGCCCGCGCGGCCGACCTGCTGGTAGTAGGTCACCACCGACGCTGGCGCCTGGTAGTGGATCACGAACGCCAGGTCCGGCTTGTCGAAGCCCATGCCCAGCGCCGGCGTGGCCACCAGCGCCTTGACCCGGTTGTCCAGGAGGGCCTGCTCCAGCTCGGGGCGGGCCTCGCCCGTCTCGCTGGTGTAGGCGGCCACCTCGATTCCCCGGGACCGGAGCCAGGCCGCGACCCGCTCGGCGTCGCGGACCGTCAGCGTATAGACGATCCCGCTGCCGGGAAGACGGGGCAACTGCGCGGCCAACCAGGCCAGCCGCTCGGCCTGGCTGGGCAGCCGCAGGGTCTGGAGCCGGAGGGACGGCCGGTCGAGGTTCCCCCGGTTGATGGTGAGGTTTGGCCCGAGGACGGTCTGCAGGTCCTCCATCACGCGGTTGTTCGCCGTGGCGGTCGTCGCCAGCAGGCGGGTGTTTGGCGGGAGCGTCTTCACCGTTCGCTCCAGCAGGCGGTAATGGGGCCTGAAATCGTGCCCCCAGTCGGAGATGCAGTGGGTTTCGTCCACCACCAGCAGGGCGATCCGGCCCGCGACGAAGGACAGCACCTCGCCACAGAAGCGGGGGTTCGCCAGTCGCTCCGGCGAGATCAGGAGGATGTCCGCCTCGTCGTGCCGGATGGCGCTTTCCACCGACGCCCACTCCTCCGGGTTCTCGGAGTGGATGGTGAGCGCCCGCACGCCCATCCGGACCGCCGCCGCGATCTGGTTGCGCATCAGGGCCAGCAGGGGGGAGACGAGCAGCGTGGGGCCCTGGCCGGCCTCCCGGAGCAGCTTGGTCGCGATGAAGTAGACGAAGCTCTTCCCCCAGCCCGTCCGCTGGACCACCAGCAGCCGGCCCCGGCCCTCCGTCACGTGGCGGATCGCCTCCTCCTGGCCCTCCCGGAACCGGGCGTCCGGAAGGCCCGTGCCCAACCGGAGGAGTTCGAGTGCCCTGGCGCGGTCGAAGTGCATGGTCTCTCCGAAGCCGGGGGAACGGCGCGGGGCGGCCGGCGTCACCCGGCGAAGAAGGGCAGGGTCTTCCGCAGGTCCAGGTGGGCCCGGCGGGCCGAGGTGTAGTTCACCTTGCACCCCAGCCGGCGGGCGAGGCGGCTCCACAGAGTCCACTCGGGCTCGGACTCGCCGAGGGGGTCGAGGGCCTTGCGAAAGTGCTGGACGAGCCCGGCCGAATTGACGAAAGACCCGTCCTGCTCCGCGTGGACGGCCGCGGGGATCACCAGGTCCACGGCCTCGGCCGTCCGGCTGCGGTTGGTCCCCACCCAGACGAGGCGGCAGCCCGCCGCGGCCAGTTCGCCCGGGAGGCCGTCCGGCAGCTCGCACCGGTCGAGGACCAGCAGGCGGACGCTCTTCTCCCGGATCAGACCCGCCAGGGCCTCTTCGGAGAGGAGCTCGTCCTCCAGGAACGAGAAGATCTCCATGGCCCCCCGGCTGTTGGGGTGCTTGTCCTCGTGGACGAGGAGGTCGTCCGCGTCGCCGGTCTTCATCCCGGCGGAGGGAAGAACGCAACCGGCCTTCAGGGTCTCGGCGAAGAGCTTGCGGACGGCGAAGAGCTCCTCGTTGGAGGACTTCGGCGACAGGACGTAGAGCAAATGCTCCCGGTCGGTCTCCTCTACCCACTGGCCGAGCAGGTCGATGGCCTCCCGCAGCCGGACCGGCTGCAGGCCGGTTTCCGACCGGATGGCGGCGTGGGCCAGCCGGCCCTCGTCGATGAAGCCGTAACCGTAGCGCCCGTCGTCGCACAGCCAGTGCCCGTTGACGTCGGGGTTGGGGCGGGGCTTCAGGCGCATGACGCGGCGGGCCTCGCCGTGCTGGGGCCGGTCGGGGTTGGTGTGGATCTCCACGTTGCACCCCCGGGCGCACCCAGTGCAGACGGACGGGGTCCGCCGGAGGTACCAGACCCGGCACTTGAACCGGAAGTCCCGGCAGGTGAGGGCTCCCACGGGGCAGACGTCGGCCAGGTTGCCCGTGTAACGCCCCGAGAGCGTCTTCCCCGGCATCACGTCGATTTCCGCGTGGTCCCCACGGTTGAAGATGGCCAGGTCGCCGGTGCGGGACACCTCCCGGGTGAACCGGACGCAGCGGGAGCAGAGGATGCAGCGCTCCTGGTCGAGGACGATCCACCGGCCGATGGGGGCGGCCTTCTTCGCCTTGGTCACCTTGTCCTCGGCGAAACGGCTGTCGTAGCGGCCCACGCTCATGTAGTACTCCTGAAGGCCGCACTCGCCCGCCTGGTCGCAGACGGGGCAGTCCACGGGGTGGTTGATGAGCAGAAACTCCAGGACGTGCCGCACCGCCCGCTTCACCCGGTCCGTGTCGCTCCGGGCCGCCATCCCCTCGCGAACCGCCGTGGAGCACGCGGTCTGCAGCTTGGGGACGCCCTCGATCTCCACCAGGCACATCCGGCAGTTCCCGGAGACGGACAGGCCGGGGTGATAGCAGTAGTGCGGGATGTGGATGCCGTTCTCCAGGGCCACCGGGAGCAGCATCCGCCCCGCTTCCGCCTGCAGGCTTCGGCCGTTGAGGGTGAAGGTGACGAGGGCCATGCACGACCTCCGGGGTCGGTCAGATCAGGAAGGAGCGGTCTTCTTCCTCGGGCGTGAACTCCTTGAAATCGGTCTTGACCAGGACGGCGACCTCGTTGCCGCGGCTCAGGCCCAGGACGGCCGCCGCGGACTCGTTCCGGACGGCGATCTCGTAGAAGCCGGTCCCGCCCAGGACCAGGGCGGGCGTGCCGGGGTCGCCCTCCTCGTAGCAGCGGCTGACCTGCCGGAATTCCCCGGCCTTCGTCTTGATCAGTTGGGCGGCGGGAAGGCCGTTCTCCTCGATGGGGATTTCCCGGGTGGTGAGGTTGGTCAGGAGGTTCCCGAAGCGGTCCACGTGCAGGATGGCGCCCTTCCATACCTTGGGCCGGAGCTCGACGGGCACGGGGATCTCGAACCTCGACAGCCCGGCGTGGTCCTCGATGGGCTCCCCGAAGCGGCTGCTGTCCAGGCCCTTGAACATCCACCCGGCCACGGCGGCGAAGATGTCGCGGCCGTGGAAGGTCATGCTGACGGGGTTGCGGAAAAACTCCGTCTCCGTCAGCTCCCAGGCCCCGTAGAGTTCCTCCCGCCGGTAGACCCAGGAGAGCACGCCGTTGTCGGGCGCCAGGAAGAAGTGGTTCTCCGTGGAGACCAGGATCGGCCGGCGGGCGCCGCCCACGCCGGGGTCCACCACCACGACATGCAGGGAGTCGTTGGGGAACCAGGGGTAGCTTTGGGCCAGGACCCAGGCGGCGTGCTGAACGTCCCCCCGCGGGATGTCGTGGGAGATGTCCACCATGCGGGCGCCGGGCTCGATGGACAGGATGACGCCCTTCATGGCGGCCACGTAGGCGTCGATGGTTCCGAAGTCGGTGATGAGCGTGATGACGGGTCGGGTGACGGGCATGATCCCTCCTTCCTTCAGCGTTCAAATGTGCCTTTCCGGAGCCGCTCGGCGTCCCGGATCATGAGTTCCCCCCTTGCCACCAGGTGGCGGATGCGCCAGTCGGCGTCGAGGAAGACCGCGTCGGCGTCGAAGCCGGGCGCGATCCGCCCCTTGCGCGGCAGCCGGAGGATCCGGGCCACGTTGGAGGTGACGATGCTCAGGGCCTTCTCCAGGGGGAAGCCCTCCGTGGTGGCCAGGTCCACCAGTTCCGTGAAGATGGACTTCGGCTCGCCCACGTCCAGCTTGATCAGGTTGCCCTGGGCGTCGAAGTCGGGGAGCGACCCGATGGCGTCCGACGACAGGGTGATGTGCTCCAGCGGGACCCCGGCCTCCACCAGCTGCACCACGGCCTTCGAGGGTTTGACCTCGTACTGGGGGTAGTAGGGGTAGGAGCTGGCCGTGAGGTCCACGTAGCCGGTCTTGCCGTAGGTCTTGGCGTCCTCGAAGATGTAGTCGTTGCGGTTGACGTGGGTGGGGACGAACTGGGTGAGCTTCAGTTCGCTGCGCTCCGCGACCTGGTAGAGAATGCGGAAGGGGTCCTTCGCGTCGCCCATGTGGAAGCAGACGATACCGGCCTTCCCGCCCAGCATGCCGCCCACGCGGGCGCGCCCGACGAGGTGGATCAGCTCGTCGACCGTGGGGCCCGAGGAGCGGTGGTCCGAGATCGCCACCTCGCCCACCCCGATCACTTCCTCGACCAGGGCGATGTCGCGGCCGGGGTCCCCGGTGATCGTGGGGACAGGGAGCTGGTAGGCACCCGTGTAGATCCAGCAGGAGACCCCCTCGGCCTTCAGCGCCTTCGCCTTCATGAGGACGCCGTCCACGGTGCGGGCGATGCCGTCGGTGCCCAGGCAGCCGATGACGGTGGTGACGCCGCCGTCCAGGAGCTGGGAGAGGCGGAGTTCCGGCGTCCGGGTGGCCGGCCCGCCCTCCCCGCCGGCGCCGGCGATGTGCACGTGCCCGTCGATGAGGCCGGGCACCATCTTCAGCCCCGCGGCGTCGATCACCGTGCAGCCCGGCAGGGCGGGGGCGTCGATCCGGTCGGCGACGGCGACGAAGCGCCCGCCGGCGGTCAGAACGTCCTTGCGGCCGAGCGGCTCGGGGCCGAAGACGTCGCATCCCTGGAATACAAACATGGAACCTCCTGTGTTCGGGTGTCGGGTCGAAGCCCCAGAATAACACGATTCCGGGACCGCCGCAAGACGGGCGCGCCGGCGAGCGGATTTTGCCCGTTTGCTTCGCGGCGGTTTTGGCGTACAATGGCGCCCGTCACGTCCCCCGCAGGCGCCGGCCCCGTCAAGGCCCCGCCCTGCCGTCCCCGGCGGCGTGGCGCACATTTCCGACCGAGGTGAACTCATGGGCAAGATCTATCACGTGAACCTGGAAAAACCGCAACTGGAAGGCGCCACCCTGGCCCTCCTGCCGGGCGACCCCTTCCGTGTGGGGAAAATCGCCGAGGCCGTCCGCGAGATGCACGGCGGGGAGATCGAGGAACTGGCCTGGAAACGCGAGTACCGGACCTTCCTCTGCCGCCTCCCGGGCAAGGCGGTCTTGGTGACCTCCACCGGCATCGGCGGGCCGTCCACCTCCATCGCCGTGGAGGAGCTGGCCATGCTGGGGATCACCACCTTCCTGCGGGTGGGGACCACCGGCGCCATCCAGGAGAATATCCGGGTAGGGGACGTGATCTGCACCACCGGGTCGGTTCGGCTGGACGGCGCCTCCACCCACTACGCCCCCCTCGAGTACCCCGCTGTGGCCAACATCGACGTGGTCAACGCCGTGCGCAAGGCCGCGGCGGCGAACGGCATCCCCTGTCACTGCGGCATCACCGCCTCCTCCGACACCTTCTACCCCGGCCAGGAGCGTTACGACTCCTTTACCGGATACGTGCCCCGGCGCTTCCAGGGCACCCTGGAGGAGTGGAAGCGGCTGCACGTGCTCAACTACGAGATGGAGTCCGCCACCCTCCTCACCCTGACCAGCGCCTTCGGGCTCCGCGGCGGCTGCGTGGCCGGGATCATCGTCAACCGGGCGCTCTCCGAGAACATCACCGCCGAGGACCTCCGCGTGGGCGAGGAGCACACCGTCACCACCGCCTCCGCCGCCATCGTGGATCTGCTGGAGGGATGACTCCCACGGGGTTGGGGAAAGCAATATAGGCTGTAGGGGTTTAGGCTGTAGGCTGTAGGTCCGGAGGGATTCCCATCGGGGTCGGGGTCGGGGTCGGAATCGGTATCGGTATCGCAGTCGCTGTCGAAAGGTCGATAGGCTGAAGGTCCGGAAACTTTCCCATCGGGGTCGGTATCGGAATCGCCGTCGATCTCGACATCGCAAGATGGCAGGAATCCGCCCGGCCCGGATTTTTCTCTCACGAAGGCGCAGAGGCACGGTGAATCCGGACGGCCCCGGCCAAGCCGTCGGTTCCCTGCGATCTTCTCCGTGCCTCTGTGAGATTAACATATTCTTTTCAAGCATTTTATTGTGGTAGACCAATGATTCTGGATCTTGATAAGCCGCCACAACCACCCCCGTTGCCGGAGGTAACCGAGGAGGTACCCATCGAGGAGCAGCTGCCGCACCTGATGCTTGACGAGGAGGACCGGAAGGAACCCCTTTTTAATTGGTTTCTGATTCTCGTCTTGCTTGGAATAGTGATCGCTTTCCATTATACCGAGGAAACCGACAAAGATTATTCCCGGATCAACAGCGGATTGATTACTTTTTCCCTTCTTTTTCTTCTGTTGTTCTTTTTAAGAGGGAAAAGAACCATCCTCTATCTCCTGAGACATGTGTTCTTTTCTATTGTCTCCAGGGAGCACAGGTACCGCAGCATCCGATACGGTTGGCTGGGGGCCGTAACACTGCCCGTCACGTCTCTCTACATCCTGGTTTTCGTGGCAGACTGGCGGAATATCGGCTGGTCAGCTATCAAAGTCGCGGCTGTAGTGGGGGCTACTCTTTTACCCATCCTGTTTCATACCTTGTCACTGCTCCGTTCAAAACGGGGCTGGGGTAACCCCCCGTCCCTGGCCGCATGGAAACGGAATGTAGCTCGCGCCGAGGCCAGACGCCGGGCAGATGAGGAACGACGCATACACCTCGAGGCCAGACGCCTGGTCCGTGAATATCGACGCAAACCTATCTCGCTCGGCCTGAACAAACGTCGTTGAGCGGTCAGCGTATCACCATGATTCAGGACACTCACTCGAGGCAGAAGAATGGGTGTCCTCTTCCTGTTTATTCTGAAGCGTCCGGATGATCCGTGTTCATCCGTGGTTTCTTTCCGGTTTATCCGGGTTGGGCTGTAGGTCCGGAGGAATCTCCGCCGGGGTCGGTGTCGGAATCGGTATCGCAGATCGGTATCGGTATCGCCGTCGGTAGGGCTATCGCCGTCGGCCTCATGCCAGAGCCGCACACGTCAGCAAACGATCAGTTATTGTAATTCAAAGAGTTATCTCGCGCAGAGGCGCGGGGATTTCGGACGGCCACGGCCACGATATCACCACGCCGCAATCTGCTCCGAGTCTCTGTGCCTCCGTGAGCGATCCTTCCGGAATTGCTCTCACCAAGGCACGAAGTGATTGGTCTTGGATAGAACCTGGCACCCGTTTTCTCAGGCCTGCCGGAGCAGGACGACCAACTGGACGACCTGGATGCCGTCGAAGAGGCCGTGCGCCCAGACCAGCGGCCCCAGGCGCCGGAAACGCAGGTAGAACAGCCCGGACACCACGGCCTGCACACCGGTGGTGACCACGCCGATCCAGCCCTGGTAGAGGTGCGCCACCCCGAACAGGACGGCGAAAGCCACGATCACGCCCCCCCGCCAGGCGGCAGAGTCCCGGATGCCCCAGAGAGTCTTCAGGGTGAAGACCCGGGCCGTCTCCTCGAAGAGAGCCACCCCGACCCAGAGGACCGGCCCGAGCCAAAGGGTCAGGAGCAGGGGGTCGCGGGCCAGCCCCCGAAGCAGGTTCATCAACTCCGGGGAGAGGGGTTTCCCCCCCGGCAGCCACGCCCCCAGGACCGCGCGTTCGACGGCCATCAACAGGAAATAGGCGGCCAGGAGAGCGATCCCCCACCCCAGGTCGCCCGTCGCGCTCCCCGGGCCGGGGCTGAAGCTCCGCCGGGGAGCCTTCAGCAGGAAGCGGTCCAGGAGCAGGATCAGCAGGATGTTGGCCCCCCCGAGGACGAGGGGGTAGGCGAGCATCTCGGCCACCGAGAAGGCCCCGCCCCCGGACAGGCGGTGCCAGAGCAGCCCGGTGTGCACCGGCAGCACTCCGACCGCTACCGCCAGGAACCGCCGGGCCGCAGACGCGGCGACCCCGTCGGTCCCTTTTACCGTGACGTCCTCCCGAATACGGACCCCTGGCCTTGTGTCCCTCGGGTTGTCGACTACCGTATCGTTGTCTTGATCGACCATGCATCGTATACGGGCGTGTAGGGCGCCCGGTTTCAGCGACGGCAGGCCGGCCAACCGCTCCTCGCCGCCCCTCTCTGCCTGCCCCTCTCTGCCTGCCCCTCTCTGCCCCGCCTCTCTCTGCCTGTCCTTTTTTGCCCCGCCTGTCCTTTTGGTCCTTTTGGTCCTTTAAGTCCTTTCGTCCTTTGCCGCCTTTTTCCCGAGCCCCGTTTCATCCCCGGTCCACGGCCCGGGAATCCGCTTGACTTCCCCCGTTGTTGCCCTTACCTTACGGAAATGAAAAACCCTCATGCACAAAATGCCCCACCCGCCCCTCTTCCCGGTTCCCCCTTTCCATGCCGGGTTCCCGGGCCCACCACCCGGTCGGCGCGCCCGGCGGCGAGACGCCGGCGACGCCTCGCGGCGCCTGTCATCTCGTTGGGGCTGATCCTGCTTGGAATGGTCCCCCCGGACCCGATCGCGGCCGCCGACGTGATCCGGAACGTCACCGTGGTGGACGTGGAGAACTCCCGGGTCCTCCACCACCAGGACATCGTGATGGACGGCGGGAGGATCGTTCGGGTGTCCCCCAACCCCGCCCGGGTCGAGCGGCCGGGTTTCGCCATCGACGGGTCCGACCTCGTGGCGGTCCCCGGTTTCGTCAACACCCACACCCACCTCTGGCAGCACGTGGCCAAGGGCTTCCGCCCCGACGGCAAGCTCCAGGAGTGGGTCAGCATCTACGACTACTGCCACCTCTTCGAGCCGGAGGAACTCTACCGGGTCGTGCTCGCCGCCGCCAACCAGGCCCTGCTCTCCGGCGTGACCACCGTGTCCGACTACGCGTCGATGAACTTCCAGGAGTTCGCCCTGGAACAGGTCGTCCGGGCGCTCAAGGACGCGGGCCTGGAGGGGGACGTCGTCTGGTGGCACCAGGCGGTCTTTCTGCCGGACGACGCCAAGGTCAGCGAGATCCGGCGCCTGAGGCGGCTGGGCGGCAGCGCCGTCGACGTGTGGATGGGCTTCGGGACCCTCTCCTACTTCGACACCCCCACGATCTACGACGGTATCCTCCTGGCGAAGCAGCTCGGCCTGCGAATGACCGAGCACACCATGGAGAACGTCCAGGAGCAGCGGGACCTGTACACCCTGCTCGACGCCTACGTCCAGCGTTACGGGGAGCGCCTCGACGCCGCGGATTTCCTCTTCATGCAGCAGATGCTGGGCAGAGGATCCCCCAGCCAGGCGGACAACATGCTCCAGGTGTCCCGGTTGGCCGGCCAGATGCTGTCCGACCAGGCCGACCGGCTGACGGCCGTGGAAAAGGCGAACCTGCAGGCGCTGCAGGGCCCCGAGACCATCTCCCCCGTCCCGCTCCTCGAATGGCTCGGGGGGATGGACGGCTACGTGGCCATCCACGCCGTCTGGCCCGAGGAGACGGACCGGTACATCTTCCGCGCCCACGGCGCCTGGGTCGCCCACTGCCCCGACTCCAACCAGTACCTCTCGTCCGGCGTGGCCCCGATCCTCCGCTACCTGGACGAGGGGATCCCGGTCACCATCGGGACCGACGGCGCCGCCAGCAACGACGGGATCGACTTCTTCCAGGCCATGAAGGCCACGTGGAACCTGCAGAAAATCCAGTACCTGAACACGGCCCGGACCAAGGCGATCAAGGCCTGGGACGTCCTCCGCGCCGCGACCCTGGGCGGGGCGGAGGCCCTGGGGCTGGGCGCCGTCACCGGTTCCATCCAGGCCGGCAAGGAGGCCGACCTCGTGCTGTTCTCCCGGAAACGGCTGGGGTTGGCACCCGTGGTGCAGGCCGAGGACGTGGACAACCTGGTCCCGCTCCTGATCTACAGCTGCGGTCCCCGGGACGTGGACACGGTCCTGTCGGACGGGCGCGTGGTGGTCCGGGAGGGCCGGCTCCTCCGCTACTCGGAGTCGGTCCTCGCCCGGCAACTCTCGGAGATCGCCACCAACCTGGTGAAGCGCAACGCCCAGGGGAAGATCTGGGTGGAGAGCGACGCCGTCGCTCCGGGTCGGCCCTGGCTGCGTTACCGTTCCGTCCGTCAGAACCACACCGTCCACCTGGTTCTGACCAACCGCGGTGCGGCGCCGGTGTTTGTGGACGTTGCCATGTCCGCCGACATGTTCGGCGGCGACACGCCGTATGTCTTCAAGCCGGAAACCCTCGTCCGCTTCCCCCTGGACGCCCCCGAGGGTTTCTGGCAGACACGGCAGGTGATCCCGCCGGGCGGGTCGCTGCAGGTGGAGAAGTCGGCCGGGGGATCGGAGTACACCCTGTCCGTCTCCGGCTCGACGCCTGTCCGACGGCCCTGCACCGAGAGCCACCAGCTGCTGGTGATCACCCGCCCGGCGGTCATGGCGGACGCGGACAGGCCGGGAGAGGTCAGATAGCCCCCGGGTGCCCTGGTCGGGGACGTTCCAGAGGCTCACCACCGCAGCGGGAATTCCGGCGTACATCACGGCGCAGGCCAGGCCCATCACCCTCTCGCCGCGGCGGTTAATACAGGACACTCACTCGTATGAATCAGGACACCCACTCGAGGCAGAAGAATGGGTGTCCTCTTCCTGGACATCCCCACCAGGCCACCTCTCGGTATCGGCCTCGCGATCGCCATTGGTCCCGCCACCGCAAGACGGCAGGAATCCGCCCGGTCGGGGTTTATCACTTCTCCGTGAGGGGTCGGCACCGGCTTCCGGGGTTCGACCCGTCTTTCCCCCCTTGACTATTTGCGGCGCTTGGGCTATTTCATCCCCATGAACGCCAAGCCGTCCCCCCATGTCCCGGACCGCACCTTCACCGCCCTGGTCCTGCTGATCCTGCTGCTGATCCCGCTCTACATCCACCACACCTACAGCTACTTCCCGGCGAGCGACAGCCTCCGGCACGCCGCCAAGGCGGTCTCGGGGAAGACCTGGGGGGAGGTCCTCGTCCTGCGCGACGGGATGGACCTCGACGTTCACCTGGGCTGGCACGCCATCCTCTCGGGACTGCACGCCCTTTTCGGTTGCTCCCCGGCCACTCTGGTGGTTGTGTCCTACGTAGCTCTCTTTTGGGTCGCCGTCGCAGTGCCCGCCCTGCTCTTCCGGAGGCCGGAGGCGTGGGTGGTCGCGCTGTTGGGGGCCGCCCTGGCCTTCCCGGACAGCCTCCTCTTCCGCATGAGCCGCGCCCGGCCCTTCCTCATCACCCTGACCATCCTGGTGGTCCTGCTCAAGCTCTGGGCCCCGGGGAAAGCCGGACGGCGGGTCCTGGCGATCACCGCGGCGTTGATCGCCCTGAACACCTGGATTCACCATGCCTGGTACCTGTGGGCCATCCCCCTCGCCGCCTTCCTCCTCTGCGGGCGGTTCAGGGACGGCGGCCGCTTCGCCGCGTGCGCGGGCCTCGGGGTCCTCCTCGGCGCCCTCGCCACCGGGCACCCCCTCCAGTACCTCTACCAGCACGTCTCGCTGCTGTTCACCACTTTCGGGACCGGTTCCGAGTGGGACGTCCTGGTGGGCGAGTTCAAGCCGTTCCAGGGCGGGTTCGCCTACCTGCTGGCCGTCGGGGGGCTCCTGGAGGTCCACGCCCGCCTCACGGGCCGCCGAGTCCTCGACCCCTCCCACCGCCTCCTCCTGGCCGTGGCCGCCCTGGGCTGGGTCGGCGGTCTGAGGATCTTCCGCTTCTGGGCGGAGTGGGGCCTCCCCGCCCTTTTGGTCCTCACGGCGCTGCTGGTGGAGGACCTGGTCGACCGCCCTTCCCTCAAGCCCCTCACCCGGCGGCTCTGGGCCACCTTCTTCCCCTGCCTGGCCTTCTTCGTCTTCGCGACCTCCGACTGGATGGGCCAGTGGAGCCGGGAATCCTCCCCGAACCACAGCCAGGGGTACGTCAACCCCAACGTCTGCCGGTGGAATGCCCTGACGCCGGGCCTGTCGGGGTGGCTCCCCGGGGACGGCGGCATCGTCTACAGCGCTGAGATGAGTGTCTTCAACAAGATGTTCTTCGACAACCCCCGCGGGAGCTGGCGCTACGTCTACGGGTACGAGTCGGGGATGATGCGGGACGAGGACCTGCGGGTCCTCCGGAAGATCCAGCGCGACCGCAAGGACTGGCCCGCCTTCGCCCCCTGGGTTCGCCGGATGGGGCCCCGGGACCTCCTGGTCGTCTTCTCCCCGTCCCAACCCCCGATCCCCGGGATGGCCTGGAACCAGACCGACCCCGGCATCTGGTTCGGCAAGCGGGCCCCGGGCCCCGCGGCGCCGCCCCCCTGACCCTCCCCGGCGACCCGCTTCGGAAGAAAACCCGTTCCGCCGCTTCACCCGGAACCTGACGGGATTGTGCTATAATCAGATCAATAACGGAGGGGACAACGGCGAAGCGGAGGTCGTCATGGGAAGACGAACGGCATGTTGGATGGTCTTGACGGGCTTGTTGACGGGTGCGGCCCTCGCTGCCGGGAGTGACGCTCCCTGGGCCCCGGGCCCGGTGCGTGCCGCACGGGGCGACGCCGGCCCGCCCGCCCTGGCGTGGTCGGGCCCCGCGTTGGCCTGGGCGGTGGACGTCTCGCTGGACGACTTCCGGACCGTCTTCTACTCGACCCTGGAGAACGGCGGGGAAGTCCTTCGCGAAGCGGCCTGGGCCCTGCCCGGCTCACTGTGGGAGTACCTCCGGCGCCGAGACGGCGTGAAGCTGCGGGTGCGCCCCCTGGACGACCGGCTCCTGCCGGGGCCCGCCGGGGCGCCCTTCCGCCTGCCCGCCGCGTTGGGGAAGGGTGGGGCGGAGGGCGCCGAGGCCGCGCGGGCCGTGGACGACTTCTTCCATGGCTACTCCCAGAGCGACAAGCTCCGGCGCCGGGGCCCCTCCGACGCCTGGCTGGCGGACGAGGTCCTGGTGGAGCTGTTCGAGCAGCGCGGCCCCGTCCCCCGGGAGGCCCTCGACACCGCCTTTCCCGTCGAACGCGTCGTGACGGCGCTCGGGAGGGAGTACATCCGGATGCAGGTGGCGCCCGGTGAGAGCGTGCGGGGCGCGGCGTCCAGGCTCCGGAGGGTGCCGGGGATCCGGTCGGCGCAACCCAACCACATCGCCGTCCCCTGCATCACCGTGACCGACCCCCAGCTCCCGCTCATGCAGTGGGCGCCCCAGAAGGTCAAGGCGGACGTGGCCTGGGCCAACGACGTGACGGGGTCGGGCGTCGTCGTCGCCGTTTTGGACACGGGGATCTTCGCCGGCCACCAGGAGTTCGCCGGCACCGACAAGGTGCTGGCAGGCCCCGACTTCGGCGACAACGACGCCGACCCCTCCGACACCGACGGGCACGGGACCCAAGTGGCGGGGATCATCGCCGCCAACGCCGACGGGGTGGGGAGCGTGGGGATCGCCCCCGGGGCCACCCTGTTGCCCGTCAAGGTGTTCGACAGCTCGGGCGGGGCCACCGTCCTAAACCTGGTCCGGGGCATCCACTACGCCGCCGTGTACGGGGCCCGGGTCATCAACCTGAGCATGGGCTCGGCCAACGTCTTTCAGTACCTCCCCGACCCCGAGCCCCCCGTCGACGTCTTCACCAACGCCGTGGCGGACGCGGTGGCCCTGGGCGCCACGGTGGTGAGCGCCGCGGGCAACGACGCCTCCGACCTTCCCAACTGGGCCCGGGCCCCCAGCGGGGGCATCGCCGTGGGGGCCACCAAGCCCGACGACCGGCTGGCCGCCTTCACCAACATCGGCCCCGACATCAGCGTGACGGCGCCGGGGTGGAAAATCTACGCCCCCTACTGGTACTCCGGCGCCCCCGCTAACGGCTACACCTTCATGAACGGGACCTCCGCCTCCTGCGCCGTGGTCTCGGGCGCGGCGGCCCTGGTCCTGGAGCAGAACCCGGACTATACCCCCGCCAAGGTCAAGGAGCTCCTGGAGAGCACCGCCGACGACCTGGGCCCCACGGGCTTCGACCCCTTCTACGGCAACGGCCGGCTCAACCTGGCCTCCGCCCTGGGTTTCGCCGCGGGGAGCGATACCACGCCGGCGTGGATGGTGTCGATGGAGGATTACCAGACTCGCGGTGATGCCATGGTCATCCGCTTCTCCCGGAACATGCTGGCTGACGGGTCCGCCAACGCCGTCAACAACCGGAACAACTGGGCCGGATTCACAGAAACCTTCGCAAATTTCTTAGCCAACGCGGACAGCTACATCTGGAACTCCACGGCCCTGACACTGACGATTAACGCCAATTCTAGCTACCAACTCGTAACCGATGGATTAATATACCCCGTCGCATTGGCATCAAACGTCCGGGATTCCGCCGGACGCCCCGTTGGTGGGGATTTTGTCAACGAGGTCCCCGGGCCGCCCGACTTCACCAGCGCCAGCGTGCCGACCCATCAGTACAGCCCCTTCAGTTCGGTAAGTTACTCCATCAACGACATCGAGAAAGTCTTTGCCCACGCTATCGCCTATGACAACGAGACCATCACCGTCTTCTTCAACCAGCCCGTGACCCGGACCTCGGCTCAGTCCCGCGCGAACTATTCCCTCCGGCTGAGCCCTACCTACGGGGGCACCAGCAAGACCAACTTCCTGGATACGATTTTCCAGGGAGGCTCCGTCATCAGCCTGCTGGGAACTACCCGAACCTATGACGATAACACACGGATGCTTACTATTTCCGGGATCGGCACCCCACTCACAGCCGGGAACACCTTCGGTCTGCGTATGACCACAGGAATCACGAATGTTGACCTCCTCAACCCCATCGCCTACTTCACGGACTCGACCCAGATCCGTCCCATGTACGGGGTGGTCCGGCAGGCGAGCAGCGTGACGCCGTCCATCGTGTCGACCCGGACCTACGACGCGGCGGGGAACCCGAACCGGGAAGTGGTGGAGGTGTCCTTTTCCCGGGCCATGAAGGCGCAGGACGTGCTCCGGGTCGCCAACTGGTCCCTGACGGTGGCCGGCGAGGGCTCGCCCCGTGACCTGTCGGCCTGCACCGTCACCTACGACCCCGGCTTCATGAAGGCCTGGATCCTGGGGGTCAACCTCCATGGCGACGGCGGCAAGAACTACACCGTCACCGCCACGGGGATGGACACCGCCGACGGGGTGACCCTGGCCTCCCCCAACAACAGCGCCACGGGTACCGTCACCGCGGACGCGGGGGCCGCCCTCGCCCCCTCCATCACCGAGGCCTTCGCCTACACCGACGCCGTGGAAGTTTACTTCGGCTACCAGCGCAAGGTGCTGGAGTCTTCGGTGGAGAACCTGGCCAACATCGCCCTGGAGTCCCCCATCGGGACGCCCGTCCCGCTGGGGTCCAAGGCCCCCTACGAGGCGGTCTACGACCCGGCCGCCAATTCCCTCCGCATCAACAGCGTCGACCTGTCCAACTTCCTCGTCGCGGGGGACACTTTCCAGGTCACCTTCTCCAACGTGGTGGCGGCCATGGGGCCCGCGACCCCCCTGGGGGCGGGCAACCCCGCCTCGGGCATCGTGGGCCCGAACGCGCCCCTGGCCATCACCCTGCTGTCCCTCGAGGCGGTCCGGGGTCCCGCCGGGGTCCTGATCACCTGGGAGACCGCCACTGAGCTGGGCACGGCCGGCTTCGAGATCTGGCGGGCGGACGGGGTGTCCGACCAGTTCGTGAAGGTGTCGGGCAGCCTCATCCCCGCTGAGGGGAGCGAGGCATTGGGCGCCCCTTACGCCTGGTTGGACGGGGACGCCGTCCCGGGTGTCCCGTACCGGTACCAACTCGCGGAAGTGGAGAACAACGGCAACCGCCTCTTCTACGGCCCGGTGGAGGTGACGGAGTAAGACCGGTGCCCGTCCCCGGAGCC
>JAGNHB010000045.1 GCA_018001935.1 Acidobacteriota bacterium | reverse complement strand
TCCACTTTACCGCCGCTTTTGCTCTATCACCCCCCTCGCACAAGAATGCCGGCTGTCTCTGAAACGCTTCAAAACCTCTCACCGCGCCCCTTTTGGCCCTGCTTGTCCTCATGATGCGAAACCGCTGACCGTGCACTTTTCCGCTTGCCCAAGGGACTTTCCCCTGCTAAATTACCCCGTTTGCGGTTTCACAATTGCCGACACGTCGAGGTGACAATGGCTCGCATTCTCTCACACCCGATCCTGCCGGTTCCCGAGGCCCGTCAGGAGGTCCGCTTCCGGTTCGACGGGCGGGAACTCACGGGGTACCGGGGCGAAATGGTGGCCACGGCCCTGTTCGCCAACGGTTACAAGACCTTCTCCATCCACCGCCGGGGGGACGCGCCCCAGGGGATCTTCTGCGCCAACGGCCAGTGCTCCCAGTGCACCGTGGTGGTGGACGGCTTCCCCCAGAAGTCCTGCGTCACCCCGCTGGAGGAGGGGATGGACATCCGCACCCTCTTCCACCTCCCCGAGCTGCCCGCCGACGATCAGCCCCTCTCCGGCTACGAGAAGCGGGAGCTGTACTGCGACGTGCTGGTGATCGGCGCCGGGCCCTCCGGCCTCACCGCCGCCATCGACCTGGCGAAAGCCGGTTTCAGCGTGATCCTGGTGGAGGACAAGGACCGCCTGGGCGGAAAGCTCCTCCTGCAGACCCACAAGTTCTTCGGCTCGGTGGAGGACTGCTACGCCGGCACCCGCGGCGTGGACATCGGACACCTCCTGGAGGACCAGGTCCGGGCGCTGCCGAACGTGAAAGTCCTCACCGAGTCGTCGGTGGTAGGGGTCTACAAGGACCACAAGGTCGGCGTCTTCGTCAGGAACCGGAACTACCTCCTGATCGGGTTCAAGGGGGTCGTGCTGACGGCCGGCGCCCGGGAGCGTTCCCTGGTCTTCCCCGGCAACGACCTCCCCGGCGTCTACGGCGCCGGCGCCTTCCAGACCCTGGTCAACCGCGACCTGGTGAAGGCCGCCGACCGGGTCTTCATCGTCGGCAGCGGCAACGTCGGGCTCATCGCCGCCTACCATGCCTTGCAGGCCGGCATCACCCCCGTGGGCATCATCGACATCCTGGACAAGGTCAGCGGCTACAAGGTCCACGCCGACAAGATCCAGCGCATGGGCGTGCCCATCCACCTCTCCCACACCATCCTCTGCGCCGAGGGAGAGGGGAAGGTGGAGCGCATCTCCATCGCGCAGGTGGACAAGGATTGGAACCCCCTCCTGGACACCGTGAAGACCTTCGCCGTGGACACCCTCCTCATCGCCGTGGGGCTGACGCCGGTGGACGAGTTCTACACCGTGGCGGAGCGCTATGGCATCACCATCGTGAAGGCGGGGGACGCCGACGAGATCGCCGAGGCGTCCTCGGCCATGTTCGGCGGGCGAATGGCGGCCGTGGAGATGATGCGCCGCCTGGGCATGGACGTCCCCGACAACCCCGCCTGGCGGGAGAAGTCGGAGATCCTCAAGAGCCGCCCCGGCGAGATCTTCCCCCTGGTCAACGTCCCGCTGACGGAGAAGTTCCAGCCCCAGTTCTTCTGCAACCAGGAGATCCCGTGCAACCCCTGCACCACGGTCTGCCCCAAGGACTCCATCCACCTGGTGAAGCGCCAAGGGAACATCATGGACATCCCGGAGCTGACGGGCCCCTGCACGGGCTGCACCCTCTGCGTGGCGATCTGCCCCGGCCTGGCCGTCACCCTGGCACGCCGGGCGGACGACGCCCACGCCGAAGTGATCCTGCCCCACGAGTACAACCCCGCCTTCAAGCCCGGGGACCGCATCCCCATCATGGGCCAGGAGGGGGACTACCTCGAGGACGCCGAGGTGCTGGACATCAAGGTCAACCGCAAGCACAAGACCCACCTGGTGAAAGTCCGGTGTTCCCTGGAGAACGGCCCGAAGGCGGCCGGCATCCGGGTGCAGGACCCCGCCGTCACCGAGCCGCTGCCGGAGGCGGACTTCAGCTATGTCCCGGAGAACGGCGTGGTCTGCCGCTGCGAGCGGGTCACGGTGAAGGAACTGGTGGACCACATCCGGACCCACCGGGTCACCGACGTCAACCAGTTGAAGCAGATCCGCGCGAGCATGGGGGCCTGCGGGTCCAAGACCTGCTCGGTGCTCTACCCCATGGTCTTCCGTCTCGCGGGCGTGGACTGGAAGACGGTGACGCCGGGCACGCCGCGACCCCTGAGCGTGGAGGTGCCCATGTACGCCCTCATCAACGAGAAAGGCGAGGGGGGTGAGCAATGAAGACCTACGACGTGCTCGTGATCGGCGGGGGGAGCGTGGGACTGCCCGTGGCGCTGTTCCTGGCGAAGAAGGGCCTCTCCGTGGGCGTCGTCGAGAAGATGCCCTCGGTGGGCCGCGGCCAGAACCGGGCCGCCATCGGCGGGATCCGGGCCACCCACTCGGACCCGGCCAAGATCGCCATCTGCCTCAAGGCCCTGGACGTGGTCCGGCACATGGAGCGCGACTACGGGATGGACGTGGACTGGATCGAGGGCGGCTACCTCTACCCGGTCTACGACCCCCGGAAAGAGAAAGCCCTGAAGGACCTCCTCGTCATCCAGAACCGGCACGGCCTCGACATCGGCTGGGTCGGCCCGGAACGGGTCAAGGAACTGGTGCCCGGGATCAACCCCAACGGCCTGCGGGGCGGCACCTTCTCCCCCCACGACGGCTCCGCCTCGCCCCTGAAGGTGGCGGACGCCTTCTACAAGCTGGCCTGCGACGCGGGCGTGGACTTCCGCTTCGGGGAGAGCGTGGGGAGCGTGAGCGCCGAGGGGCGCCGCGTGGTCCGGGTCAGGACCGACAAGGACGAATATGCCTTCGGGACCCTCGTCAACGCCGCGGGCGCGGACGCCCGGCGCGTCGGCGCCCTCTCCGGCCTCGACCTGCCCGTCTACCCCGACTGCCACGAGGCGGGGATCACCGAGCCCGTGAAGCGCTTTTTCCAGCCCATGGTGGTGGACATCCGCGCGGACTCGGAATCGGCCAACTACTACTTTTACCAGAACAAGGAAGACCAGGTGGTCTTCTGCATCACCCCCGAGCCGAAGATCCTGGGGCAGGACATGGACAACACCTCCTCCTTCCTTCCCCTGGTGGTGCGCCGGATGGTGGAACTCTACCCCCGACTGCGCAACCTCCGCATCCGGAGGACCTGGCGCGGGCTCTACCCCATGACCCCCGACGGCTTCCCCGTGGTGGGGCGTCCCCGGGACTTCGACAACCTGATGCTGGCGGTGGGGATGTGCGGGCAGGGCTTCATGCTGGGCCCGGGTCTCGGCGTGATCCTGGCCGAGGTCCTGGTGGACGGCTCGACGGCCTACGATCATATTTTCGAACAATTGACCCTCTACCGCGACTTCTCCGGCATGGAGATGCTGAAATAAAACCTTGCACAGGCATTCGCCCGTGCAAGGTTTTGTCAGGTTCGTCCCGGAGGGTGCCGGATTGTGTTCGGAGGCAACCGGCCCCGAAAGGGCGGAGAGTCCGGCGACGTGATAAACCCCGTGCGCCCCGGCAGGGGCGCCGGAACGGCCCGAAACACACCGTGCGATTCGGGTTCCGGACGCGGTTGCCGGGCCATCCGTTTCCCGTACAACCAAGCATGGAAGACTTGGACTTCCGGGATTTGCCGGTGATAGAATGACCGCAGCATCCACCCGGAGAGAAAAGCGGGATAACCGCGACGTCTTTCTCCCGTGGCGATGATCGGCTTGGCGCTGGCTTCGGCCGTCATGGCCGGAAAGAATCAGCCCCTGGTCAAGGGCTCCGACAAGTCGGGCTCCGGGAGGCCCGGCGGGAAGGTCCCGATGGAAACCCTCAACTTTCCGTGGCTGTCGCATAGGAAACACCTGTTTCTCTTCTTGTCCAGTCTGGCCCTGATCGTGGGCATCGGGTGGCTCGACCACGTCACCGGCCCGGAGATCGGCCTCTCGCTCCTCTACCTGGTTCCCGTGTGCCTGGCGGGGTGGTGGCTCGGTCAGTCCTCCGCCGCGCTGCTGGCGGTCTTTGCCAGCCTGTTCTGGCTGTGGTCGGACCTTGCCGCCCTGGGCGTCGGGCACCTGGAGATCTCGCTCTGGAACTGGGCCACGCGGGTTTTGATCTACCTGGCCCTGGGCATCCTGCTCGCCCTCCTCCGGGCCGACCGGCGCCGGCTCCAGGAACTTCTCGAGCGGCAGAAGACCCTCGCCCTGACGGACCCCCTGACCGGCCTCGCCAACTCGAGGGCCTTCCTCTCCGCCTTCCAGCTCGAGCACGCCCGGGCCCGGCGGGACGGGCATCCCCTCTGCCTGGTCTATTTCGACCTGGACAACTTCAAGCGCGTCAACGACCTCTACGGCCACGAAGCCGGGGACGACCTCCTGGTCGCCCTGAGCGGCCGCATCCGGAGCGCTTTCCGCGCCACGGACCCGGTGGCGCGCCTCGGCGGGGACGAGTTCGCGGCCCTGCTCTGGGAGTGCGACCCGGCCTGCGCCGAGGCGATCACCCGCCGGGTGCTGGACCAGGTCCGGGCCTGTGCCGAAGCCTATCCCCGGGCCGGGGTGGGCGTCAGCGCGGGGATCGCTTTCTGCGAAAGGGTCCCGGAGGACCTCCAGTCCATCCTTCGCTGCGCCGATGCCGCCATGTACCAGGGAAAGGCCGAGGGAAAGGGGAAAATCGTCTTACGGGCCTGCGACGGGGCCGGCTGCGAAGCCGCAACCCCCGGTCCAACCCCCTCCGGAGAAGGTTGATGCACTCGTGAAAACCGGGAGCGCGGGGATACGAACTGAGCCTTGCGTCTTCTCACTGCCTCTGTGCCTCCGTGAGATCCGAATCCGGGATATATGCGGGACTGTCCACGCTCAACGATTCGATTTTCGAACCCACCGATCCCCTCCCGTGCATCCAAACCCAGGGAGCCCCCCTCCCTCACGGAACGGGAAGCGGACCCTCCGGGGATGATTAAAAGCCAATCGGCCGGGTGGGCCTCCCAAACGCTTCCGGGCCCTGCACGCCCGAATGGAGGGATCGAATGGAATCCGCCGCACCGCCCCGTTTTCCGCACGCGGGGCCCTGGCTGTGGTTCACGGCCGGGCTGGGGATGCTCGCGGGCATCGGGTGGCTCGATGCCGTCACCGGTCCGGACCTCGGGCTTTCCCTGCTGTACCTGGTCCCGGTCTGCCTGGCCGGGTGGTGGAGCGGCCCGGTGTCCGCCCTGCTGCTGGCCCTCTCCGCCAGTTTCTGCTGGCTGGGGGTCGACCTGGGCACCCAAGGGGCCCCGGACCTGCGTCTCACCTTCTGGAACTGGACCTCGCGGGCCGTCATCTACGTCGCCCTGGGGGTCCTGCTCGCCCTCCTCCGGCAGGACCGCCGGAAGCTCCAGGACCTGCTCCGGCGGGAACGGGACCTCGCCCGGACCGACCCCCTGACCGGGCTCGCCAACTCCCGGGCCTTCAAGGAAGCCCTCCGGGTGGAGCACGCCCGGGCCCGGCGCGACGGGAGCCCGCTCTGCCTGGTCTACTTCGACCTGGACAACTTCAAAAACGTCAACGACCTTTACGGTCACGACGCCGGGGATGCCCTCCTGGTCACCCTGTCGGAGCGGATCCGGGACACCTTCCGCGCCACCGACCTCGTGGCCCGGCTGGGGGGCGACGAGTTCGCCGTCCTGCTCTGGGACCCGGACCGGGAGAGCGCGGAGGCCACGGTCCGACGGGTGCTCGAGCGGATCCGGGACTGCGGCGAATCCTACCCCCGCTCCCGGCTGGGGGTCAGCGCCGGGATCGCCTTCTGCCGGAAGGTCCCCGACGACCCCTGGGACCTCATCCGGTGCGCCGACGCGGCCATGTACCGGGGAAAAACCGGCGGGAAGGGAAAGGTGGTGGTGCACACCTGCAGCGGCCGGGCGTGCCGGGTCCCCCCCGCGCTCCAGCCGGCGCCGGCTGGCGGCAGCGTACCATCGAACCCCGGAGGGGAAGACCCTGCCCCCGGGGGGCAGGACGCGGGCAGCACGGGCCGTTCCAGGTCGAAAGCGGCGGCCACCCGGTAATCAGGCAAGACAATCGCCCCGCGATGCGCTATCATGACGACGTTTTTATCGCCCCCGATTCGCGCCGGGTCGCCGAACGGGCGGGGGGGGGGTTGAGTACATCCCTTTTAAAGGAGGAGGTTATGAAGAAGCTTCCGGGGGTCTTCGCCACCCTTGCCTTTCTCACCGCGGCCGCCCTGGCCCAGGGTTACACCATCGACCACTTCTGCACCGACGTCCACCGCATCCCCGACTATTGGGTCCTGCAGGCCAAGAGCACCCTGCTGGTCGGCTACGGCCACACGTCCCACGGCAGCCAGCTCGTCACCGGGATCGAGGCCTTCCGGGGCAGCGACGGCGACCTGTTCTATTTCGACTCGGCCTACTGGGGGCTCCACGCCGGCGTCTTCCTCAACGACTACTGGGGCAATGCCGGGGGCGCTTCCGACCTGGGGCACAACGGCGACCTCGCCTGGCGCGACGCCACCGTCGCCATGCTCAACCTCCCCGCCAACGACCGGAACGTGGTGATCTGGTCCTGGTGCGGCGGGGTGAGCGACAACACGGAGGCGGGGATCGACGCCTACCTCAACGCCATGGACGCCCTGGAGACGCAGTACCCCGGCGTGAAGTTCGTCTACATGACGGGCCACCTGGACGGCAGCGGCACCACGGGGACCCTGAACCTGATGAACCAGCGGATCCGCAACTACTGCACCACCCACAACAAGATTCTCTTCGACTTCGCCGACATCGAGAGCTACGACCCCGACGGGGCGACGAACTACCTGGCCCTGTTCGGCCTGGACAGCTGCGAGTACGACAGCAACGGCGACGGCAACCCCTGGGGCGACGCCAACTGGGCCGTCAACTGGATCGCGGCGCACCCCGGCCACGAACTGGCCCAGATCGCCTCCGCCTGCGGGGACTGCGCCCACTCCGAGGAGCTCAACTGCGTTCGCAAGGGCCGGGCCTTCTGGTGGCTCCTCGCCCGCCTGGCCGGCTGGGACGGCGTCTCGTACAAGGCGCCCTGCGATTTCGACCGCAACGGCAAGCCCGACCTCCTGTGGCGGAACCTCTCCACCGGCTCCAACTCCATCTGGCTGATGAACGGCGCCGCTTACGCCGGGAGCCTGCCCCTCGCTTCCGTCGAAACCGCCTGGTCCCTTGTGGGGGCCGCCGACTTCAACAACGACGGCGAGGCGGACCTCTTCTGGCGTCACCCGTCCTCGGGGGCCCACTCCATCTGGGCCCTGGACGGCAACGCGGTCACCGGTTCCCTGGCCTTCCCCTCCGTGGCCGCCCCCTGGTCCCCCGTCGGCCTGGCCGATTTCAACTTCGACGGGCTCACCGACGTCCTCTGGCGAAACAGCTCCACCGGGGCCCTCTCCGCCTGGTACCTGGCGGGGACCGCCCTCGAGGGCCAGGCCATCCTCCCCTCCGCGGGCACCGCGTGGACGGTGGCCTCCGTGGCCGACTTCAACGGCGACGGCCGCCCCGACCTCCTCTGGCGGCACACGTCGGGGGCGAACTCGCTCTGGTACCTCGCCGGCGAGACCGTGACGTCCACGTCGGCCTTCCCCTCGGTGGACGCGGCCTGGGAAGTCGCGGCGTCGGGCGACTTCAACGGCGACGGGAAAACGGACCTCGTCTGGCGGAACACCGCCAGCGGCGACCTGTCCGCCTGGTACCTGGACGGGCCCGCCGTCCTCTCCTCGGGGCCGCTCACGCCCGCCACCGTGCCGGACCTGGCCTGGCGGGTGGTGAACCGGTAATCACCCGTCAGAGCCGCGACCGTAAGGGAGCGGTCGACAGTCAGAGCCGCGACCGTCAGGGAGCGGTTGTCAGTCTGAGCCGCGACCGTCAGGGAGCGGTTGTCAGTCTGAGCCGCGACCGTAAGGGAGCGGTCAGTCTGAGCCGCCACCGTAAGGGAGCGGTCAGTCTGAGCCGCGACCGTAAGGGAGCGGTTGATTGATTGGCTCCACTATTGCCCGCTTGCTTACGCGCGCGGCTCTGACTGACCGCTTGCTTACGCGCGCGGCTCTGACTGACCGCTTGCTTACGCGCGCGGCTCTGACTGACCGCTTGCTTACGCGCGCGGCTCTGACTGGTTGCGCGCGGCTCTGACTGACCGAAGGAGGATCTCATGACTTCAGCCGAGATCCGCGGTGTGCATTCGCCCAGCACGTCAACCCCTCTCGCCTACTTTATCACCTTTCACACGTACGGAACCCGTCTGCACGGCGACGAAGCGGGCTCCGTGGACCGGGAGACGAACATCTACGGCATGCCGTCCCTCCCAAGGCAACCGCGCAGGGTAGCCTTCGAGAAAGATCTCATGAACGGCCCACCCTACGACCTCGATTCTCCCCGACGAAAAATCGTTCTCGCCGCCATTCTCGAAGTCGTGTCCTGCCGGGGCTGGAAGCTCGCCGCCGCACACGTGAGGTCCAATCACGTTCACGTGGTCCTGTCGGCGCCGAAACACCCCGACCGCGTGATGAACGATCTCAAGGCCTACGCGAGCCGGCACCTGAATGAGATGCGGATCGACCCGGAGGGAAGAAAGCGCTGGGCGCGACACGGAAGCACCCGTTGGTTGTGGACGGACGAGCAGGTGGACGAGGCGATCTCTTACACCCTCGAGGAGCAGGGCGAGCCCATGGAAGTCTGGGACGGCCGCCCGACAGCGGGTCGGGTGCCCAAGTAATTCAGAGCCGCGACCGTCAGGGAGCGGTCAGTCTGAGCCGCGACCGTCAGGGAGCGGTCAGTCTGAGCCGCGACCGTCAGGGAGCGGTTGATTGATTGGCTCCACTATTGGCCGCTTGCTTACGCGCGCGGCTCTGACTGGCCGCGCGCGGCTCTGACTGGCCGCGCGCGGCTCTGACGGCACCGTCACTCCGCCAATTTGAGGACCGTCTTCCAGTTGCGGGTGGTGGCCGCCACCGAGAGCTTCTTCTCGAAGAAAGCATTGGAAAGCGTCGTCCGGGCATAGCCCGCCGGGCAGTGCAGATAGACCTCGCGTTCCCGGATCTCGAAGGCATCCGGAGGGAAGGACCGTTGTTCCAGATCCCGTACGGCCCCGGTGTCCGGCGCCCGGTCGAGGAAGGTGACGTGCAGATGGAGCGGGTCCACACCCCCGCGTGCGATGAAGGGGTTCCCGAGGGCCACCCGGCGCAGGTCCTCCCGGGTCCGCAGCAGCACCCCGACCGGGAAGCCGAAGGAACGTCCGGCCGCTTCGGCGATGCGACTCGCCAGGACGTCCTCCCCCTCTCCGCCCGGTTCCGTGAAACGGACGTTTCCGCTCTGGATCACGGTGTCCACGGCCATGAACCCCAGGCCCCCGAACAGGGCTTTCAGGGCGTCCATTCGAACCGGCTTTCGGCCGCTCACGTTGATCCCCCGCAGCAGCGCGACGAACTCCTGGTTTTCCATCCCCCGCCCCCTTCCCCGCGGATTCGACCGGCCGACCTGACCCGGCCTGGAGGTCGCAGGAGAGGAACACCCTGGGCCGGGCACTTTTCATGTCCTCCCCATTCACCCCGGTCGATCAGCCTTGACACCGTCGCAAAAAGCCGGAAATCGACGGGAACGTGGTTGTAAGACCGTGGTTCGAGCCGCCGCCCGGAGGGCGATGGTACTGGTTGCGACCGCATCGACCCTCAGTTTATTGGGAAAACCCGGAAAGATCAACCCGGATAAACCGGAAAAGGGAACCACGAAATACACGGACGGGGTCCCGTGGCCGGGGCATGAGGCTCACGACGGCCCTGTTTGAACGGCCAGGCCCAAACCCCTTCAGCCTGACGGCCTTCAGCCAGTCGACCTTCCGATGGTGACAGGGGAGGCATCAACGGGGTTGGCATTCCCCCCGAAATCGGTTAGAATGCCCGCTCGCCAAGCCGGCGGGAAAGGACCGCACGCCGTGAGACTCGACCTCTTCCTGAAAGTGAGCCGGATCGTTCCCCGGAGACCCCTGGCGAAGGAGTTCTGCGACCAGGGGCGCATCCGGGTCAACGGCCTGGCCGCCCGGGCGTCCCACGAGGTCCGGGCCGGCGACCGCATCGACGTGGACGGCTGGGACGCCACCCGCGCCTGGCGCGTGGAGTCGGTCCCTGAGGGCCGGAACGTGAGCCGCGGGGCGGCCCGGGAACTCGCGGTCCTGCTGGAGAGCACGCGAAAGGACATCCTGGAATGAAGACCAAGTACATCGCCCACTACGGGCCCAACGAGATGGTGGACGCCCCTTTCCTGGCTCACCGGAAGGAGATCCGCTTCAAGAAGACCGGCGGGGAGTACCTCTTCCTCGTGCTGGCCGACCGGACCGGGACCCTCTCCGGCTTCATGTGGGACAACTGCGAGGTCTTCAAGGACAAGTTCGAGGCCGGCGACGTCGTCCAGGTGAACGGTCTCACGCGGGAGTACAACGGCGCCCTGCAGGTCACGGTCCACCGGGTCCGGAAGCTGGCCCCCGACACCGTGGACCTGGGCGACTTCCTGCGCTCCACCGAGAAGAACCCCGACGACACCTTCGAGGCCCTGATGGAGGTCCTCCGGGCGGAAGTCCGCATGCCCCCCCTCCGGCAGCTCCTCGAGGACATCTTCGCCGACGAGGCCTTCCGGAAGCGCTTCAAGGCCTGCCCCGCGGCCAAGGCGCTCCACCACGCCTACATCGGCGGGCTCCTGGAGCACACCGACTCCGTGGTTCGCCTCTGCCGGCGGGCCTGCGACCACTACCCCGCGCTCAACCGGAGCCTCCTCCTGACAGCGGCCACCCTCCACGACCTCATGAAGACGGAGGAGCTGAGCTGGGGGAAGAGCTTCGAATACACCGACGAGGGCCGGCTCATCGGGCACATCACCCTCAACGCCCTCCACCTCGACCAGCGGATGCGGCAGATCCCCCTGTTCCCCGCCGAGCTGCGCATGGAACTGCTCCACATCGTCCTCAGCCACCACGGGGAGCTGGAGTTCGGGTCCCCCAAGCGGCCCAAGACGATGGAGGCGCTGGTCCTGTCCTACCTGGACGACCTGGACGCCAAGGTGCAGTCGTTCCGGGAGGCGGCGGCCCAGCCGGGGGAGAGCGACCGGTGGACCCCCTTCAACACCAACTTCCAGCGCTTCCTCTACCGGGAGAGTTCTCCCGACCACCCCCCGGCGGAGCGCCCGGGGGACACGCCGGAAACCGGGGCGCCCGATGCGTGACAAGCCCCGGAAGGTCCTGGTTTTCCTCCTGAAGATCGCCGTCACGGCCTTCCTGCTGGTCTACCTCTTCCGCACCAAGGACATCGACCTGCGAAAGGCGTTCGCCGTCATCGGCGCCGCCGACCTCTGGGTCCTCTTCGGCGCCTTCTGGCTCCTGATGGTCGGGCAGTACCTGTGCTCCATCCGGTGGGGGATGCTTCTCGCCCACCTCGGGATCCGGATCCGCCAGTGGCGCCTGTTCCAGTTCTACCTCATCGGGATGTTCTTCTCGAACTTCTTCCCCTCCATCATCGGCGGCGACGTGGTGAAGATCTTCTACGTCAAGCGGGACTCCGGCCGGCCGCTGATGTACGCCTTCGCCGCCACCTACCTGGAGCGGGCCGCCGGGTTCGTGGCCCTGCTGGGCTTCGGGATCGCGGGTTCGCTGTATCACCCCTACGCCCTGGGCGCCGCCGACTTCCGCCCCATCGGGTGGCTGGGCCTGCGGGAGGTTCCCCTCTGGGCCGTGGTGGCGGCCCTGACGGTCCTCTTCCTCGCCGCCAACGCGGTGCTGTTCAGCCGGCGGCTCTACCGCTGGACCGTTCGCCTGCTGGAGCGCGTCCGCCTGGCGAAGCTCGGCGGCAAGATCGCCCAGATGGGCGAGGCCATGCACGCCTTCCGCCGCCGCCCCGCCGCCCTGGTCTGGCCCACGGTGCTCTCCTTCGTCAACATCGGGATGTTCATCACGATGAACTGGCTCTTCGCGAAGGCCCTGGGGCTCGCGGTCCCCTTCCCCGTCCTCGCCGCCATCGTGTCCGTCATCGTCGTGCTGGTGATGCTCCCCATCAGCATCAACGGCCTCGGCCTGCGGGAGACCGCCTTCGTCGTCTTCCTCCTCCCCGTGGTGGGGGACACGCCCGACCACGCCGCCCGCCTGGTGGCCCTCTCGCTGCTGAACTTCCTGAGCGCCGTGATCTCCTCCCTCCCCGGGAGCCTGTGCTACTCGCTCCTGAAGCGCGAGACGGCCCTCGACGACATCGAGCGGGAACTCGCCGACGACCGGCCCGCCTGAGCCCCGCTCAGAATTTTCTTGCGACCTTCGGGTTTTTCCCTTATCATTTAATCAAATATCTCGTGAGAAGGAGGAGCGGTATGTCTTTCAAGCGCCTCGTGCTCCTGACGGGAGCCGTGTTTCTGCTCGTCACCCTCTGCGGGTGCGACTTCACCCAGTACATCGCCCACTACGCCAAGATGGCCGGCTGGAGCACCACGGTCTCCATCCAGAACCCCCACCGGGAAGATGTCAGCGTAACCGTCGTCGCCTACGGGGACAACGGCGTCCAGGCCGCGTCGAAGGGCATCACCATCCCCGCCCGGGGCTACTATTCGAACACCGTCCAGAACATCTTCGCCCCCACCAACATCCCCGACACCGGCTCCCTGAAGATCACGGCCTCCGAACCCTCCAACGTTCCCAAGGTGAACAGCCTGGCCCTGTTCGACTACGGCGCCGGCCCCGCCCTGGGCGGCCTGCAGTCTTTCGCCAACCCGAACCGCGTCGTGCATTTTCCCTGGTACGACAACGTGTCCCCCAACCAGACGGGTATCGCCATCCTCAACACCTGCAACTGGCCGATCCAGGTCCACCTGAAGGCGTCCAAGGACGACGGCACCACCTATTATTCCAGCGACTACTACCGCCTGGCCCCCCACCAGAAGATCCTGGGTTACGCGTCGGACTTCTTCGGCTCCGGCGTGACCGGGGCCAAGACCACCGTCAACGCCTGGGCCAGCGGCCCCATCGCCGGCTTCATGATCCTCCACAACAACACCCTGCAGAAGGTGGAGGCCATCAACGGGATCCCGGACGTCATCGTCGAACCTTACTTTATGCTCCCGGTCAGCACGGGGCCCAACGTGGGCTCCACCCCCCGCCGCATGGAGTTCACCCGCGACGGCAACTACCTCGTCATCCGCACCGCCGACGGCTACAGGGTCTACAACCGCTACGACAACACCATTGTGGCTTCGAGCACATCGTACAACTTGGGCGACCTCTGCCTCGACCCCACGGGGACGTTCATGTACATCTCCGACCGGACGGACGGCAAGATCTGGTCCTCGGGCGTCCCCACGGGCTCGGGGATGTGGGTCCGAACGGAACGGGCCTCCCTGGCCGATGTCTATCGGATCTGCGTCTCCCCCGACGGCCGCTACCTGGCCGCCAGCGCCGACACCGAATACCGGATCTGGGACATCGACGACGGCTACAGCCTGGTGACCTCCGGCACCATAACCGGCGGCGACCTGTACGAATGCAAGTTCACCAACGACTCGCGCTACCTGCTGATCACCAATCAGGCGAACGACACGCTGATCCGCTACGACACCGTCGGGCACACGCAGAACACGACCGCGCTGTCCCAGACCCCGCGCAACTTCGTCCAGAGCACCATCGACGGCACCATCTACATCGCGACGGACACCGCCTCGATCCTGAAAGTCAACGGCAGCACCTTCGCCACCTCCGGAACGATCAGCCTCTCGGGCGACACCTATTTCCTCGCCCTCTCCCCGGACAGCAAGCTCCTCTACGCCACCGACTACACTGCCGGAACGCTCTTTGTCTACGACCTCTACCAGGGCGGCTGGCGAATCGAGGGGACCATCAACGCGTCCTATCCGTATTGCTTCACGATACCGCCCGAAGGCGACGCCTTCTTCTACATCACGCACTCGGGGGACTTCCCCATCAAGTGGCAGTACTGACCCCTGCCTCTTTCTCGCCGGCGGCCCCCCCGGGCCGCCGGCTTTGTTGTTTCAGGCCGCGGCCCGACACCCCCCGACAACATTGACCTCCGCGCAAAGAGTATTGTTTTTGCCCGCGAATCACGCGAATGAACGCGAATCAGAAATCAATAATCTTTAGATATTATTCGTGTTATAAATTCGCATATATTCGTGTTATTCGCGGGAAATCTCCCTTTCGCGACTTTTAGCGGGACCGTCGTCCTTGACTTTCCCCGTCGATTCGGGTAGCTTGGGCTTTCCCCGGTAGCGTGCCGAACCCCGCTCCCGGATGCAGGACCGGCGACCGCCCCCCGGCCGGGCGGCCCGACGTCCGGCACCTTGTCCCGAACAACACCATCTGGAGGATAGCATGCGCGATTTCGAGTCCAAACCGGTCCGGGTCCTCAACGGGTCGAACCGTTACATGAACTGCCCCGCCTGGGTCTTCACCCTGGCCGTCCCCCCGGAGCTGCGCGGCGCCGACCGCTTCGCCCCGGCCCTCCACGGGCTCTTCCCGCCGCTCGCGCAGCGGGAGTGCGCCAACACGGGCGAACTCTTCGCCGAGGCCCTCCTCCACGTCCTGCGGATGGACATGGACCTGTACCTCCGCGACCGGAGCGTCGCCGAGGTCCCGGAGGGCTACGAGATCGCCGTGGCCTTCTTCGACGAGCGGGTCACCGAGGACGCCGTCGACGCCCTCTCCGACCTCTTCCGCGACCTCGCGGAGCGCCGCGAGCCCCGCCGTTTCGCCGAGGACTGGAAGCGCCTCCAGGCCGACTTCGACCGCACCCTCTTCGGCGGGCCCACCCTCTACTCCCTCATCGAGGCGGGCCTCAAGCGCGGCATCCCCGTCCACTACCTCTGGGAGGAAAACCAGTTCATGTGGGGCTACGGGGTCCGGCAGGTCCGCGGGCGCTCCACCACCTTCAGCGTGGACGGCATCAAGGACACCGAGTTCACCATGTACAAGGACATGGTGAAGGAGTTCCTGCTGATGTGCGGGTTCCCCACTCCCATCGGCAAGAACTGCTTCCACGAGGACGAGATCGTCGAGCAGGCCGAGGCCCTGGGCTACCCCGTGGTGGTGAAACCCGTGGCCGGCCACAAGGGCCAGGGCGTGACCACCGGGGTCCGCTCCGCCGACGAGGTCCGGCAGGCTTTCTGGAACATCAAGGAACAGGCCAAGGAAGCCGGCGTGTACTTCGACGGCGCCATCGTGGAGCAGCAGGTGGAGGGCACCGACCACCGCCTGCTGTCGGTGAAGGGCAAGTTCGTGGCGGCGCTCCAGCGGGTGCCCGCCTACGTGGACGGCAACGGCGCCGACACCATCGAAACCCTCATCGAGAAGGAGAACGCCACCGTCGCCCGCATCGACAACGCCCGCTCCCCGCTCTGCAAGATCAAGGTGGACGAGAACCTGGTGGAGTTCCTCACCCTCCAGGGCATGAACCTGCGCACCGTCCCCGACGCCGGCCAGCGGGTCTTCCTGCGCCGCGTGGCCAACATCTCCGCCGGCGGCGTCTCCATCAACGTCACGCCCGCCATCCACCCGAAAAACGTGAAAATGGTGGAGGACATCGCCCGCTTCTTCAACGTCACCTGCCTCGGCATCGACGTCCTCTGCAAGGACATCTCCAAGCCCTGGGACGAGGGGAACTTCGGCATCATCGAGATCAACGCCGGCCCCGGGATCTTCATGCACCTGGTCCCCGCCATCGGGCCGTCCATCGACGTCCCGGGCGCCATCATCCGGGCCCACTTCCCCGAGGACGGGAGCGACCGGGTCCCCATCGTCGCCGGGAACCGCATCACCCCGGAGATGGCCTGCCGGATCCGGCAGATCGTGTCCCGCCAATCCCCCGGCACGGGCTTCGGCTCCCTGACCGAGGAGGGGATCGCCTTCGACGGCAGCCTGTTCTTCAAGGGCACCTCCCACCACCAGAACGTGAAGGTCGTCCTCCGGAACCCCCGGACGGCGTTCGCCGTCTTCAGCCACCCGAAGGAGAAGATCCTCGCGTCGGGCATGTTCCACCACGGCGCCGACCTGGTCATCCTCGACAACCCGGCCCCGGAAGAGGAGATCCTCGCCCGCGACCTCCTTCCCGGCGGCATCCTGGTGGACATCCGGGAGAACAAGGCCCGGGTCCTGCGCAACGGCGAGGAGGAGGCCCACTTCAAGCTTCCCTCCGGTGACGACCGCGACGGCAAGCTGGTGGAGCGCCTCGAGGACCGTTTCGTGGAGCTGATCGGGAAGTACGACCGTTAATAGAGGGCGCCCATGCACGATCCCCTGGAACCGTACCGCGACTACCCCATCGAACCGGGACCGGTGACCGTCCAGGGGATCAAGGTGATGTTCGGCGCCAACTACTTCAGCGCCCACCCCATCGTCGCCATGCGAGTCAACCTGGGGGCCTACGACGAGGTGTTCACCAACCTCATCCCCGGGTTTTTCGAGGAACTGAAGCGCCGCCTCCCGACCCTGGAACAGCACAAGTGCTCCGAAGGGGTCGAGGGCGGCTTTTTCACCCGGGTGATCGACGGGACGCTCCTGGGCCACGTCATCGAGCACAGCGCCATCGAGCTGCAGTCCCTCGCCGGCATGAAGGTGTCCTACGGGAAGACCCGCGGCACCAACACGCCCGGCGTCTACAACGTCATCTTCCACTTCCGGGACGACGTCGCCGGGATCTACGCCGGCAAGGCCGCGGTGAACCTCGTCAACGCCATCCTGCTCGCCCGGCCCTTCGATGTCGATCGGGCCCTGGCGGACCTGGTCGCCATCCGCGAGCGCAAGCTCCTCGGCCCCTCCACCCAGGCCCTGGTGGAAGCGGCCCGCAACCGCGGGATCCCGACCCTCCGCCTCGACGAGTACAACCTGGTCCAGCTGGGCACCGGCCGGCACGCCCGGCGGGTCCGCGCCACCATCACCGCCGGGACGGGCTTCATCGCCGTGGACACCGCGGACAACAAGTACCTCGCCGTCCGGATGCTCCGGGACGCCGGGATTCCGGTCCCCGAGACGGCCCGGGTCCGCGTCCCGGCCGACATCGCCGGGTTTTCCCACCGCTTCGGGGGCGCCCCGCTGGTGGTCAAGCCCCTCCAGGGGAGTTCCGGCGAGGGGCTCACCCTCGGGGTCCGCGACCCGGCCGACATCGAGGCCGCCTTCACCCGGGCCGCCGCCGTCGACCGCCACGTCCTGGTCCAGCCCTTGGTGGAGGGCGACCTCTTCCGCCTGCTGGTGGTGAACGACCGCTTCGTGGCCGCGACCCGCCTTCGGCCTCCCGCCGTCACCGGCGACGGGGCCCGCACGGTGGCGGAGCTGGTGGACGCCCTCAACCGGGAACCCGACCGGGGCGTCGGCGACAAGACCCCGCGCAGCCGGGTGGACCTCGACGCCCACACCCTCGAACTCTTGGCGCGGGAGGGGTTGTCGCCCGACGCCGTCCCCGAACCGGGGCGAAAAGTGGTCCTGAAGGTCTCCCCCAAACCGCGGACGGGCGGCGACACCGAGGACGTCACCGACCTCGTGCACCCCGTCAACCGCTTCCTGGCGGAGCGTGCCGCCAAGGTGATCGGCCTCGACGTGGCGGGGGTGGACGTTCTCGCCCCCGACATCGCCCGGCCCATCCTCGACGGCGGCGGGGTCGTCCTGGAAGTCAACGCCGCCCCGGATTTCCGGATGCACCTCAACCCCTCCGCGGGCAACGCCCGGGACGTTGCCGCGCCCGTGGTGGACATGATGTTCCCCCCGGGCTCCCCCGTTCGCATCCCCGTGTTCTCCGTCACCGGCACCCTCGGGAAGACCACCACCGCCTTCCTGATCGCCCACTGCCTGCGCCTGCAGCGCCTCCAGGTGGGGATGACCTCCACGGAGGGGATCTTCATCGCGGAGAAGTGCCTGATCCGGGAAGACGCCGCCTACCCCGAGCATGTGGCCCTGGTGCTCCGCGACCCCACCATCGACGTGGCCGTGCTCGAGACCTCCCGGGAGGGGATCCTCCGGCGCGGCCTGGGTTACGAGCGGGCGGACTTCGGCATCGTCCTCAACGTCGCCGACGACCACCTCGGCTCCGACGACATCAACTACCTCGAGGACCTGGCCTACGCGAAGTCGGTGGTGGCGGAACAGGTCTACCCCGAGGGCTGCGCCGTCCTCAACGCCGACGACGAACTGGTGATGGAGATGACCCGCCGCGTGGACTCCCGCCTGATCCTGTACAGCCGGGGGGAAACCAACCCGGACGTCCGTCGCCACGTGGAGCAGGGAGGGACGGCGGCGATCCTCCGCGGGACCGACCTGGTCATCCTCAAGGGCCGGGAGGAAGTCCGGATCATGGACCTGGTGGACGCCCCCCTGACCTTCGAGGGGAAGGCCATGCTCAACGCCGGGAACCTTCTGGCCGCCGCCGCCGCCCTCCACGCCTTCGGGCTCCCCCCCGAAAAGATCCGCCAGGGGTTCCGCTCGTTCTTCCCCGACGCCGCCAAGCTCCCCGGGCGACTGAACCTGGTCGGCGTCCGGGACTTCCGTGTCCTGCTCGACTACGCCCACAACAAGAAGGGCCTGCTCGCCCTGAAGGACTTCCTGGCGACCTTCGCCGAGGGGAAGGTCGGGGTGCTGGACGCCCCGGGCGACCGGTCCGACGAGGACATCGTCCAGATGGGCCGCATCGCCGCCGGGATGTTCGACCGCGTGGTCCTCTACGAGGGCATCGACGACCGCGGCCGGAAACCGGGCGAAGTGACCGGCCTGCTGGGGGAGGGCCTCCGGAGGGCGGGTTTCACGGAAGCGATGCTCTCCGTCGTTCCCGAGCCCGAAGCGGCCTGGACGGAGGGCCTCCGTCACGGCAACCCCGAAACGCTCGTGGTGATCCTCAGCGGGTGCAGCGCGCGGACCCTGCGCCTGATGGAACGCTTTGCCGCGGACGGTCCCCCAATCCCCGCGAAATGAGGTGACGCATGACCCAGCAACTTCGCATCCTCGGCCTCGACATCGGCGAAAGGACCATCGGCATCGCCTCGTCCACCGCCGGCGGCGCCTCCCCGTCCACACACCCCACCCTCCGCCGCGCCAGCCTCAAGGCCGACCTGGACTCGCTGACCCGGCTGAGCGCGGAACTGCAGCCGGAAGTCGTCCTGGTGGGCTACCCGCTCACGCCCCAGGGCGAGGTGGGCGACTCCGCCCGCCGCGCGGGGAAAGTGGCCCGCAAGCTGGCAGGGCGGCTCGGGGTCCCCGTGCTCGGTGTCGACGAGCGCTACTCCACCCGGGAGGCGGAGGAAATCCTGCGTTCGCCCCAGCGCCGCAAGAAACGGGGCGGGCCCGACAACCACGCCCTCGCCGCCGTCCTGATCCTCCAGCGCTGGCACCGGGAGGGGGACGCGGTCGTGCTCGCCCGCTGGCCCCTTCCGGAGGGGGAGGAAGACGGTGAGGAGGCCGGAACCGAAGACTGAAGTTCCAACGCGCCGTCCCGGCGCGGCCCCCCCGTTCCTACGCGCCGTCCCGGCGCGGATCCCCCCGTTCCTACGCGCCGTCCCGGCGCGGATCCCCCGGTTCCTACGCGCCGTCCCGGCGCGGCCCCCCCGGTTCCTACGCGCCGTCCCGGCGCGGATCCCCCCGTTCCTACGCGCCGTCCCGGCGCGGACACCCCCCCTGATGCCCTGCGCCCCCCCCCTGGAACCCCCATGAGCGACCACCCGACCAGGACGCGGCGTATGTGGACATCCCCGCCGACCTGCGCCAGGCCCTGGATGCCGACCCCGAAATCGCGGAGTTCTTTGCGGGGCTCTCCCACACCCACCGCAGGGAGTACGTGAACTGGATCAACGAGGTGAAGACAGCGCCCACCCGGGAAGGCCGGGTTCAAACAACCGTCCGGATGCTCCGCGAGAAAGGCTATCCCAACCGGTCGAGGTTGTCCCGGACGAAGGCCAGGAGCCGGTCGGCCAGTTGACCCGCCAGCTCCGCCCTGCGGGCGTCCATCCCGCGGGTGAAGCCGGCGAACGCCTCGGTGGCCGTGGCGTCCGCAAGCGCATCGTCGGAAGGCTCCCCGCCGCACCGGTCCCGGAGCCAGCCGGAGACCGCGTCCAGGGAATCGGCCAGGCCCTGCGCCCCGATCCGCCCGGCGTCCTCGCGAAGGGTCGCCCGTTCAGCGCCGTCGAGCCGCCGGCAGAGTGCCGAGACCCCGCCGGCCGCCAGTTCCCGCCAGGCGAGGAAGACCCGGTGGAAGCGCTGCTGCTCCGCCGTGCGCTCCCCCATCACCGCGCTCAGGCGCTGGAGGGGCTCCTCGGCTTCCGAGGCCTCCCGAACGCTCATGCACACCCCCTCGCAGACGTTGACCCCGAACAGCTTCGGGTTGGACTGCAGCATCCGCTCCGCCGCCAGGATCGCCTCCTGCCGCTTCCGCTCGTTCCCGTCCATCTCGACCATGCCCGCTCGCCTCCCGGACCGATTTGCGCAGGCGCCCGCGGGGGCGCCGCACCCGCCCATTCTCTCACAACACCCGGGGGAGGAACAATCGGCTTGCCACCTTCCGGGGGTGCTGGTATTCTGGAGCGCCCGGGACCGGGGCATCAAAAGAGGGCCGCCGTCGCCCCGTGAACCCCGCCGGGCCCGATTTCGTAATAGAGGATGGCCACCCGGTTCGCGGCCCCTTCGCCGCCCCAGGGGAAGGCGTCACCCGGCCCGCGACGGTCCGGGTGGAATCCGGCCGAAACGAGAGATCATGACCACCGAAGCTGTTGACCCGGCAGAATGTGCTCAGCCCGAACCGGAGGACTTGACCGGGGAGACGACCCACCCCGACCTGTCCCCCGGCCCGGCGCCCGGGCCGGAGGCGCCCCCGGACCCCGACGACGAGATCACCGGCCCCCTGGGGCCGCCCCCGGCCCCCGCCCCGGTGGCGCCGGGGGCGACCGGCCCCGGGGAGGGCCGTGAAGAGGCGCCCCGGAAAGTCTCCGGCCTCGGGTTGAAGCTCCGGCGGGTCCGGCTCCGCTGGTGGGTCCTGGCCACGCTCCTGGGCCTTCTGCTCGTCGGCGGCGCCCTCCTGTACCAGCGCGTGAGCACCGCCCTCTGGACGCCGTACCGGGGCTACACCGGCCCGTGGGCCCAACTGACCGTCCGGGCGGGGGCGTCGGCGGACCAGGTGGCCCGCGACCTCGAAACCCGGGGGGTCATCCGCGACGCCCCGATCTTCGCCCGCTACCTGAGCTGGGAGGGCCTGGGGGACAAGCTCAAGCCCGGGGTCTACCGCTTCACCCGGCCCATGACGGGGGTGGAGGTGGCGGCGAAACTGGCCGCGGGCGACGTCTTCCGGGTCAAGGTGACCCTCCCCGAGGGCTGGACGGCCGCCCGGATGTTCCGACACCTGGAATCGCTGGAGATCGGACGTTTCGACGCCTACATGGCCGCCTGGCGGGACCCCGGCCGCGTCGCCGACTTCGCCCCCGCCGCCGAGACCCTGGAAGGCTACCTTTTCCCGGACACCTACTTCCTCTCCCCCGACGCCACGGAGATCCAGGTCATCGACACCCTGGTCGGGGGGTTCCGCCGCGCGGTGCTCCCCGTCCTGCGGGAGGCGTCGCCCCCGGGCGCGCCGCTCGGGGTCGAGGAACTGGTGACCCTGGCCTCGGTGGTGGAGAAGGAGACCGGCATCGCGACCGAGCGGCCCCGGGTGGCCTCCGTCATCCACAATCGCCTGGCGAAGGGGATGAAGCTCCAGTGCGACCCGACCGTCCTCTACGCCCGGTGGCTCGAGACCCGGTCCACCGACACCACCATCTACAAGAGCGACCTCCAGCGGGACCACCCCTACAACACCTACGTTTATGCGGGGCTCCCCCCCGGCCCCATCTGCAACCCCGGCCTGGCGGCCGTCAAGGCGGCCTGCAAGCCCGAGAGCACCCGTTACCTCTACTTCGTGGCCGACGGCACGGGCGGCCACACCTTCACCGCCGACCTGGCGTCCCACAACCAGGCCGTCCAGCGCTACCGCCGCCTTCCCCCGCGCCGGTGACCCTCCCCGGGGTGGCATCCCGTTCGAAAAACGCCAAGTCAGCCCCGAAGAAAGCAGCGAGGACACAGAGGACCTGAAGGGCACCGGGATCAGGTGTGAAAGCCTGCCTCCGTGTTCATCCGTGGTTCGGTCGGGTTGCGGCCAGCGGCTGCCCCGGGTGTTTCGCGGGGGTCGGGGTCACATTCGGGGATCTCCCGTTCCGGGAAGCTCCGCCGCGAAGCGCTCGAGGGCCACGAGGTCGGGGCGGGGGGCATCTCCCCCGGCCAGGGCCCTGCGCATCCGGCCGATCTCGTCCAGGACGAGTTGCCGCAAACGGGGGTTTTCACGCAACTGACGCCGATTGAACGCGATGAAGTGAAGGGTTTCCGTCGAACACGCGCCGTAACGCCGGACCTGTCGGATGAAGAAATCGCCGAGGGCCGCGGGGATCTCGAGCGCGTCCGGCGCGTCGGCCTCGCGGTACTCGTGGACGGTCTTCTGGCGGAACGGGTCGAAATCGGGCTTGCGAATGCCGTCGAAGCGGTCGGCGTAACTCAGGAAGAGGAAGCTGGTGGGCACCGCGACCCGGGCCTCGTTCCGGCCCGGCTGCCGGATCACCCAGGCGGCGATGGCGTGGTTCGTCAGCGGCCAGAACAACCCGACGCCCCTCACCCCGAGCTTCCCGGCCAGGAAAGCGAAGAGCGCCGAGATCTCGTCGCACTCCGCCGTGGCCGTGACGACGGGCTCTCCCCCGGGCGGGGCGAACCGCCTCCACTGGGCCCAGATCGCCCGGGAGTCGGGCGGCCGGTCGGTGATCTCCCACCGGACCCCCCACCAGCCGGCATCCCGCACCGCCTCGAAGACGGTGCGGACCGCGACGTAATCCCGCAGCAGAAGCGGGTCGCCGGCATCGAGCCCGTGGCGGAGCGCGAACCCCCGGAACTCCCGGGCCATTTCGGGGCGACGGGCCAGTGTGGCGACTTCCTCCCGGAGCCGGGCGACGAACTCGGCCAGGGTGACGGTCCGGCCGGGGAAAGCCTCGGGGGAAGGGTCTTCCGTGAGGGAATCCCCGGCGGCTGGAGGGGTTGGGGGCTTTGAGACGACGGTCTGGGCAGGGGTCCCGCACCCGCCCAGCGCGAGCGGCACCACCAGGGTCAGCAGAAGGGCGGCGCGGGCCACGCGATCACCCGGGGGCTCACTCGCGCAGGGCGCCGATCAGCTCGTCCCGCACCGTCTCCCACCGTTCGGCGGGCACCTGGCAGGTCCCCACCATCTTGTGGCCTCCGCCCCCGTACTTGAGAAGGAGCGAACCGACGTCCGTCCGGCAGGTGCGGTTGAAAATGCTGTGGCCGCAGGAGAAGACCATCCGGAGGCGCCCCCGGCCCCACAGGACGCGCAGGGAGACGTTCTGGCCGGGGAAGAGGACGTACTCCTTGAAACGGTTCCCCGAGACGATCTCCTTCACGTCGTGGAGGTCGATCAGCAGGACGTTCCCGAGAGCCGCGGCACAGGAGCGGATCATCTCCTCGTAGGCCTTCTCCTGCTCGAAGTAACGGGTGACGCGTTCCTGCACGTCGGGGACCTTCAGGACCTGGTCGACGGGCAGGGTCCGGCAGTAGCGGATCATGTCCTTCATGAGTTCCTGGATGGTGATCCGGTAATCGCTGTAGCGATCGAGGCCCGTCCGGGCGTCCATGATGAAGGAGACCAGCATCCACCCCCGGGGGTTCATGACCTCTTCCATGGTGACCTGGCCGCTGTCGCTCCGGTCCACGGCGTCCATGAGGCCGGACTCGTCGAATTTGCGGAAACGCTCCCGGCCCCCGAAGTAGTTGTAGACCAGGCGCGCGCAACTGGGCGACGGGGCGCTCGTGCCCCTGAAGTGGTGCTCTTTCATGAGCTTGAGACGTTCCATCTCGCTGGAGTGGTGGTCGAACCAGAGCCCGCAGCCCGGGATGAAGGGAACGTTGGTCAGGACGTCGTTGGCGGTGACCTGGACCAGGCCGTCCTGGACGTCCTTGGGGTGGACGAAGTGGTAGCTGTCGATCACCCCGGCTTCCGCCAGCAGCACCCCACATACCAAGCCGTCGAAATCGGACCGGGTCAGGAGTCTCATCGTCTCACCTCGCGCCGGAACATGATCGAATAAATTCTTTCCCTTTTAACCATTCGATGTCAAGCAAATTCTAAAACGCCCAAAGAGGCGGGCCCCGTCGGCGCGACGGATTTTCCCGTTGAATCGCACCGGGGATCGTGGTTTAATGCGCCCTTGTTCCGCGGAGAGGGAGCGATCGATGACGAAAACGACCCGAACGACCCCGAAGAAAAACCGAAACACGTGGGGGGCGAAATTTCACCGCCTCGCAACCTGCTGGCTGCCCGTCTCGCCCCAGCGGACGGGAAAGTGCGTCCAGTGCGGGGCCTGCTGCAAACTCCCCGTCACCTGCCCGTTCCTGAAAACCGGCGCCGACGGCAAGTCCCACTGCGGGATCTACCGCCTCCGCCCGCCCAACTGCCGGAAATACCCCCGCACCCGCCGTGACCAGATCACCGAAAACACGTGCGGGTACCGTTTCGAAACCGATAAATGAAACACTCACCTCGGCTTGCGTCCAACGGACCGCTCCGGCTGCTCGGGCTCGTCTCGCTGCTGTGCCTCCCCGTCTTCGCCGGACGACCGCTCCCGGACGCCACGCCGGCGAGCCCGCCGTCGCCCTCCCCGCCCATCCGGGCGGAGGCCGAACGCGTCGTGGTCCCCGTCACCGTGACCGGCGCCGACGGAGAGGTGGTCCGGGGGCTGCGGCAGGCTGATTTCAAGCTGTTCGTCGATGGGAAGGAGGTGCGGGATTTCCTCTTCCTCGACGACCAGGACGCCCCCGCCACCGTCGGGGTCCTCATCGACCGCAGCTCCGTCGCCGTGGGCCGCCAGGTCCCGTGGATCCGGAGCTTCCTCGAAGGGTTCTTCCACCGGACCGACCGGAAGGACTCCCTCTTCATGGCCACCTACGGCCTGGAGTGGGAGGTGATCGTCCCGGCGACGTCCGACCGGTCCGCGCTCATGGGGGCCATCTACAACCTCGACCCCGTCATGTTCCGGGACGCCAAGACCAAATGGGTGGGCACACCCGGCGAGACGCGGAGCTACTCGCCCTTCAACCGGGGGTTCCCCCCCAACAAGACCGCCATCGCCCTGGACCGGGCCCTGTACGAGCTCGCCCGGGCCCAGACCCCCCGCAAGGCCATCCTGCTCGTCTCCGACGGGGACGAGAACCTCTCGAAGGTCACCCTCAACCACATCCAGTACTTCGGGGTCCCCGTCTACACCCTCTACGCCGAGGGCTCCGGCTTCGGGGAACGCAGCCTGTTCCGCCGCGGGGCCATGGTCAAGCGCCTCAGTCTGGAATCGGGCGGCGCCCGCGTGACCGCCGGCGAAGGGGCCAACCCGGTCGACGCCGGCAAGGGCGTCGCCGACCTGGTCCGCAACCAGTATCTGGTCAGTTTCGTCCCCGACGAGTCCCTGAAACGCTCCAAGACCCACCAGGTCCTCGTCCGCCACGCCCGGGAGGACATCACGCTCTCCTACCGCCGGTCGTTCCGGTTCGTGAGGGAGTAGGCCGAGGGGATAGGCTGTAGGCTGTAGGCTGAAGGCTGTAGGTCCGGAGGTATTCCCATCGGGGTCGGTATCGGTATCGGTATCGGTATCGCAGTCGCAATCGCAGTCGCAATCGCAATCGCAATCGCAATCGCAATCCCTATCGCAATCGCATCGCCGTCGCTGCCGCGGTCCCAACCGGGATCGGCGGCCCCCCTGGCGACGGCAGCCCGCAACCCTCGATCGCCGCCCTTCCCTGTGGAGTGCGGCGCGAAGGCTGCCGGAGCGCCGCTTTGACCGCGCCGCGCAGGCCGCCGGAGCGGCGCGGCCCTGCGGGGGCCGTGCGTCGTCCGGAAGAGGAAGCACAAGGGCGCACGAAGGTTTTTTCCAAAACGGGCAAGAATCGAGTGCAACGCTTTCCTCCCGCCGCCTTCGGGGCGGGTTTGTCCTTGTGAGGCGTCGCCGGGTCCCCGGGGCGGCGCCACGGACGCCCATCACGGCGTCACGGTCCGGCTTGGGTCCGCCGTCGTCCGCGGCTTGCCCCGGGCTGAAACGCCTTTCCCCTTCGGGGAATGGAGGAGAGGGGGGCACAAATCAAATAAAAATGAAAAACCCGGCGGGACACGCCGGGTCGAGTGCGGGGAAGAAGATGGAGGCGGCGAGCGGAGTCGAACCGCTGAATGGAGGTTTTGCAGACCTCTCCCTTGCCACTTGGGTACGCCGCCCGGGCAAAGCCTCGAAAAAAACGAGCCCTCCCGGGCTCGGTTTCGGTCAAAAAACTGGAGCGGGACACGAGATTCGAACTCGCGACTTCAACCTTGGCAAGGTTGCACTCTACCGCTGAGTTAGTCCCGCTCAGCGAAGGGTTTTTAACACGATCCCGGCCGCCTTGTCAACACTTTTTTCCATGCCGGCTCGGCCCCGGTCCCGGGGAAAAAAACCTGTTGACATTTGATCGGGATTGGTCAAAATGAGGCGACTTCGATGATGCAGGTGAGGCATGGAAAACGAAATGGTGAATCACGATAGCTTTGGCCTGGAGGCGGGGCGGCCCCTGTCCCTCCAGCCTCGCAGGCCCGGTGAACGGCCCGACGACCTCGACGCCCCCGACGACGAGGTCAACGAACCCGAATTCGAGGAACTGCCGGCAGACAACCACTGGGAAGACGGAGAGGACTACGACGACGCCGAGTGGACCGAGGACGGCGCGGAGGAGTGGGACGACGACGACGAAGACGAGGAGGAGTGGGACGACGACGACGAGGAGGAGTGGGACGACGACGACGAGGACCCCGAGGACTGGGACGACGACGAGGACGACGACTACGACGAGTGGAAGGACGACGACGAGTGGGACGAGGACGGGCCGGCCGACGACGAGGAAGGCTGGGAAGAAGACGAGGGGTACGAAGAGTGGGAGGGCGACGGCAAGTCGTCCAAGAAGTGGGGGAGAATCAGCGGGGACGAAGCCGACTGGTGACGTCCCCGTTCGGACGCCCCCCGCGCATACACACCGCATTCAACCGCGACGACGCACCGCCGGGATCCAGGGAGCGGCAGTCTCCCCGCGCCTCCCGTCCCGGGGTCAGAGCTTCCCTTCCCTTTTCATCCGTTCCACTTCCTGACGGATCACCAGTTCCGCCAGTTCCGGGACCACCTCCCAGGCAATTTCGTGGATGATCTTTTCGGAGAGCTTCTCCACCACCATCCGGGCGATCCGGGTCACCAGGGTCTCGTCCAGGACGGCCTCGGTTTGCGCCGCAGCCGCCGGCAGGGGGGCGGCCTTCACTTCGGGCTCGGCCTCGAGGACCGGCTCGGGGGCCTGGACGGTTTCGACGGCGACCTCGTGCCGCGGTTCCTCCACCTCCTCCGCGAACGCCGCCTCGACCCGGGCCGCCACCCGGGGGGGCTCCGGGGGCGTCATCTCCTCGCGAAGGGCCGCCTCGAGGCTTTTCCGCTGCGCGATGATCTTCTCGATGCCGATGAGGTCGAAAACGCCGAGGATGTCTTCCTCAGAGGGCAGGGTGATGCGGCTGACGATGGTGTCGAATTCCAGGAGGGACTCCCCCGTGTCCTTCGGGGAGAGGGAGATCCGCATGCTGGTTTCCGACACGGGCGGAACCGGGGCGGGCTTTTCAGCCGGCGGTTCCGGAACGGACGGCACTAACTGGGCCGGGGCGGGTATTTCGGGTTGCGGCTCCGGGACGAGGGGCTCCTCCCGCTCCTCCTGGACCGTGGGCAGCGGCGCCGTCGGGGGCTCCACGATGGGCCGGCGGACAGACACCATGGGATCGGGGTAGGCGAAGAGATCGGTCACCTGCGTGGAGGGCGTGATCAGCTGCGCGGGGGCCGGGGTCTGCGCCACGGGCTCCGGGGCGAAGGGCGCGGTCTCGGGGACCTCCCGGAGAGGCTCCGGGGGGAGCGGGGCCGTTTCGGGAACGGCCGGGGGCCGGGGGGATTCCGCCTGCGGCAACACGATTTCCTCGGGAGCCAGCAGGACTTCATCCCCGACGGGGAGCAGGATTTCGTCCGGCTTGAGGTCCGGGATCGCCGGCTTGACGTCGGACGCCAGGAGGGTCTCCTCCAGGTCGCTCTTGACGACGGAGCGGACCTTGAGTTCCGGCATCTCCAGCAGGCTCTCGCGGGGGATCTGCACCGTCTTGTTGTCCTCCGCCGGGCGTTTGCTCTGGACGCGGGGCAGGGGGACCTGGCCGGTGATGGAACTGGAGACGACCGTCCGCTCGAGGTTTGCCGCCATCCGGTCGGCCTTGGTCTTCTCCAGCATCTGGCGGACCATCCGGATCAGCACCGTGGGCTCGAAGGGCTTCGTCAGGAAACCGTCCGCCCCCACGCTCGCCGCCTCGGCCTTGTCGAAGGGCTCGAAGGTCCCCACCAGCAGGATCACGGGGATGTGACGGAACCGTTCGCTGGTCTTGACGAAGGCACACACTTCGTAGCCGGTTTTCCGCGGCATGAAGATATCGGCCAGAACGATGTCCGGTTGCTGTTCCCGGATCTTCTCGACGGCGATCTCGCCGTTCCCGACGCAGATGACCTCGAAGTCCTCCTCCGCGAACGTCAGGCTGACCACCTTCTGGATGGTGATGCTGTCGTCAGCGAGCAGCAGCTTGTGACCCATGGATGCCTCCTCGCGCAAGGGGCGCCGCAAGATGTTTCCATTACACCATAAATAGAGGGGTTACACAAGCAGATTTTTCAGAGCTTCGCGAAATTCAATGTTATTCAGGGAATCGAACCCGAATGCTCAGGAATTGCTCTTGTTCTTGTCGGATTTTTTCTTTTTTTCGGACCCGCCATCCGTCGGCTTGCCGGCATCCGCCTTGATGCGCTCCTTCTCGATCTCGGTGCGCCGCTTGGCCATGGCCGCCCACATCGGGTCCTCGTCGCCGATGCCGATGGTGCCGAAAATCGACTTGAACGGGCTGGTGAAGATGGAATCCGACTTGTAGTACGTTTTCCGGTTCTCCTCCGCCAGCTTGGCGTCCACGTCGGGGATGGGCTTTTCCAGCGACTTGAGGCGGTCGCGGGACTTGGAGAAGTACTCGCTGAAGGGGTACCCCAGGGCGATCTGGGCGTAGTAGGTGGCGCTCTCGTCGAAGTTCTTCACGTGGTCCAGGGCGTCGGCCAGGAGGAACAGGGCCTCGTCCCGCCGGCCGAAGTTCCGGTACCTGGAGACGCTGTCCCGGAGACGGGCCACGGCCGCCTTGTACTGCTTGCGCTTGTGGTAGAACTGCCCCTTCATGAGCAGGCTCGTGGCCAGGACGTCGTGCACGAACAGGCGCCGCAACTCGATCTCCTCCCGCAGGCTGGAGTTGGGGAAGTCCACGAGGAAGCGGTTGATCTCCCCCTCCGCGCGCTGGGTGTACTTCAGGTCGCGGTTGGGGGCGTGCATCATCTTCATGTTGATCTCGACGATGTACGCCTGGGCGTCGTCCGCCAGCTCGGAGGTCGGGAAGAACAGCCGGAAGTCGCGGTAGGCCTGCTCGGACTGGAGAAGGTTGTCTACCCCGCCCTCCCGCATGAAGGAGTAGGCGATGTAGTACTTCGCCCGCTCGAGGTACGGCGACTCGTCGTAGGCGTTGATCAGGGTCTGGAAGGACAAGCGGGCCTTGATGAACTGGTTCCGGTCCAGGTAGTCGACCCCGTTCTCGAAGAGGGTCTTGTCCGGCAGCGCCGCGCTGTCCTGGAGGGACGCCCGCTTTCCGTCCCGGCACCCCCACTGGGCGAACGCCAGAACAGCAAGAATAAAGATATTCAAATAAAAGGATTTACGCAAAGCAATCCTCCGTCGCTCCGCAAAATAGCGGTCATTGTAACATGGAACGGGTCATGACGGCGAGCGTTTCTTTGGGGTCCGGGGCATGAAACACCGCGGAACCGGCCACCGCGATGTCGACCCCGGCGGCGGCCAGGTCGCCGATGTTGTCCGGGCACACGCCGCCGTCCACCTCGATGGCGGTCTCGAGCCCCGCGGCCCGGATTTTCTCCCGCAGGGCCCGGACCTTCCCCATGGCGGAGGGGATGAAGGCCTGGCCCCCGAAACCGGGGTTGACGCTCATCAGGAGGACGAAATCCACCCCGGGGAGGATCTCGTCCAGCGCGCAGAGGGGGGTCGCCGGGTTGAGCACGACCCCGGCGGGGAGGCCGGCGTCCCGGACGGCCTGGACCCCCCGGTGCAGGTGGCGGGCCGCCTCGACGTGCAGGCTGACCATGTCGGCCCCGGCGGCGGCGTAGGCCCCGACCCAGCGCTCGGGCTCCTCGATCATGAGGTGGACGTCGAGGATCAGCCGGGTGGCCGCCCGGATGGAGCGGATCACCGGCGGCCCGAAGCTCAGGTTCGGGACGAAATGCCCGTCCATGACGTCCAGGTGCACCATCTCGACTCCGTTCGCCTCGAGAAACACCAGGGTTTCCGCGAGCCGCGAGAAGTCGGCGGAGAGGAGGGAAGGCGCCAGGCGGCGTTTTCGGAGGTCCGGGCGCGGGGGTCTGTCGGGGGCGGTATTCATCGGTGTCCTCACTCGGCGCGAAGGGTGATCACCGTGCTCCGGGTGAGGGCGGCCCCCGGCGCCGGCGACTGGGAGACGACCCGGCCCGAGGAGGCGGCGAAAAGCGACGCCCCGCTCTCGACGGGGTTGACGGAGAAGCGCTGCCGCTCCAGGAAGGACCGCACGGTGTCCGCGTCGAGCCCGGTGAGGTCCGGCATGATGAAGGTGGGCCGCACTTCCTCGGGGATGTTGACCAGGAGGTTGACGCTCAGGGAATCGGGGCTCTGGTTGCCGGGCGGGGGGTTCTGGTCCAGCACTTCCTCCCGCGGGGTTTCCGCCAGGTGGATGCAGGTCACGTACCCGGCCTTGAGCCCGGCCTGCTGCAGCATGCCCTGGGCCTGGGAAAGGGAAAACCCCGTCACCATGGGGACCGCCACCCGCCGCCGCCCTTCGCTGAGGGTCAACCGGACCCGGCTGTCGGCCTTGGCGGCGGACCCCGCCGGGGGGGACTGGCTCATCACATGCCCCAGGGGGACGTCCTGGCTGAAGCGGCTCTCGGTGATCTCCCCCCGGAGCTTGGCCTTCTCCAGGGACTGGAGCGCGCGGGTCTTGTCGGACCCGACGACGCTCGGGACCGTCACGTCCGTCCCGCGGATGGCGATGAGCATGGTCACCAGGGCCCCGACGAACATGAGCACGAACGGCAGCGTGATCAGGATGAAAACCTTGGTGAACTTCAGCAGGAATGACGTGAAACGGGACATCCTCGACCTCTCTCGAAACGCCCCCTTTTACCACAGGCCGGACGGGCGCATCAAGCCCGTCGAAAAAAAAGAACGGCGGCGGGCTTCGGGTGTACAATGTCCCCGCCCGGGACCCGGAGGGGCGAAAGCATGAAACGGAACCGGTTCTCCAAGGAAACCCTCGACTTGATGACGGCCGGCACCATGATCCCGTCGTGCATCCTGGTGTCCTGGCTGATCTACAAGTGGCTCAACCACAACGGCTGGGTTTCCCCGCGCTGGGAGATCGGCTTCGTCCTCTTCGGGATCGTCACGGGTTTTTACAACTTCCTCCGGATGATCTCCGGCGGCGGGAAAAAGCAAAAGTGATGGCCTCGCAAAAAGTCCTATTTTACCCGCGAATCACGCGAATGAACGCGAATCAGAAATAACATCCCCCCATAGGGCAGGCTCACCCGAAGACCCCAACCCGAACAAACCGGAAGCAGACCACGGTTGGACACGGATAAAACGGAAACGGATCAACCACGGAAGGATTGGAACCGCGGAATGCGCAGAAAAACACCCAAAGGGGCAAGACGAACGCTTCGCGTCGAGTTGCGGGCCGGCATCTCCGGGTGCGGTCTTCCGGCCCCGTGAGTTCAGGCCGGGAACATCCCGCCTTCCCCGCACCCCCCAAGGCTGCGTTTGATCCCCCGCTGCCGCTCACGCCCGGGCGCGGTTGCGGACGAAAAACGCGACGGAGCGGTCCCAGGTCTTCTCCTCCTCCCGGGTGAAGCAGCAGGCGGGGAGCTGGTTCATCGCCCGGTGGTAGGCCAGGCACTCGCAACAGACGCCGTGCCGGGGGCACCCCGGGTAGGTGCAGTTGCACTGCTTCTCGTTCGTCGCGGTGTTGGGGCAGTTCATGCTTCCTCCTCGGTCGGGGGCTCAGTCCGCCTGGACGGTGATCCCCCGGAGATAGAGCGTTTCCGGCATCTGCAGGCACCAGGGGTGGTCCGCCGACTGGCGCGTCTCCCCCGTGACCAGCAGCCGCCGCCCCGCGTCGGCGGCCGCCATGCGGAGGGCCTCGTGGATCAGTCCCCCGTGGAAGTGGTAGGCGCAGGTGGACAGGTGGAGGCGCCCGCCGGGCCGGAGCAGCGCCAGGGAGGGGCGGAGCAGGTCGATGAGGAGGCCGCGCCCCTTCCCCTGCTGGTTCTTGTGCTTGATGAGGGCCGGCGGGTCCAGGCCGACGAGGTCGAAACGGTCCCCGGCGGCGGCCCGCTCCACCAGCCACGGGAAGACGTCCGCCTCCACGGTCTCGAAGGCGTCGGAGCAGCCGTTGAGGGCGGCGTTCTGCCTCGCCAGGTCCAGGGCCGACGGGTCCTTGTCCACGGCGGCCACCCGCCCGCCGGCGACGGCGGCGTGAACGCCGAACCCGCCCGTGTAGCAGAAGGCGTCCAGGACCCGGTCGCCGGGCCGGACCAACCCGCCGAAGTACCGGCGGGCGTCCCGCTGGTCGGTGTAGTATCCCGTTTTCTGCCCCCGCTGCAGGTCGACCCGGAAGCGCAGGCCGTTCTCCCGCACCTCCACCCGCTCGGGGACCGTCCCGTGCAGCGGCCCGGAGCACCGGGGGAGCCCCTCCTCGTCCCGGGCGGCCACGTCGCTCCGCTCCAGGATGGACGGCGGGTCGAGCAGCTCGCGCAGCAGGGAGACGACGAGGGGCTTGATCCCTTCCACCCCGGCGTTGCGGACCTGGATCACCAGGTGGCCGGCGAAGGCGTCCACCACCAGGCCCGGCAGGCGGTCGCCTTCCGCGTAGACCAGCCGGAGGGCATCCGTGGCCTCGAGGAGCGGGCGTCGGCGTTCGACGGCCTGCCGGAGGCGCCCCCGCCAGAAATCGCCGTCCGGGAGACGGGTTTCGGAGCTGAGCATGCGGAGGGCCACCCGGGCGGACGGATGGTAGAAGGCCACGCCCAGGGGGTCGCCGTCCTCCGCCAGGACGCGGACGATCTCGCCGGGGTAGGCGCGCTCGGGGCGCCGGTGCAGCTCGTCGGCGAAAACCCAGAGGTAGTGGTTCCGGACCTTGCGGACCGCCCGGTTGGCGACCACGGCCTGTTTCAAGGCTTCCCCTCCCCTGCCCCGGCGGGCTCCCCGGCCCGGGGCGGAAGCGTTTCCCCTTCCGACAGCACCAGTTCCACCGTTCGAGGGGCGTCGCAGAACTTCAGGGAGTTCACCAACCCCCGGACCACGTTGGCCAGGAGGTCCTGGACAAAACCCTTCAGGGGGACCTCCCGCCCGTTGACCCGCAGGGCGAGGTCGGCTCGGGCGCGGGCGGGACGGACCACCTCCCGCTCCAGGAGGTCCGCCACCGCCGAAGCCCCCCAAGCCTCGCGGCGGACCGGGTCCCCCGGCGCGGCCAGGTCGTCGGGACGAGGGTCCCCGGGCATCACCAGCCGGTGCACGCCGGGTGTCGCGGGGTCGGTCAGGAGCCGCGGGAAGCGGGTCAGGTCCTTGTACCCCTCGACAAAAACCAGGTCCAGGTCCGCCGGCAGGCGAAAATGGACCAGGCCCTCGACGTCGCGGGGGTCCTGCCCCTCCAGGGTGAGGGACACCCGCCCTTCCGCCGCCAGGGCGACGGCCCGGGCACCGGCCCCGGCGAAGAGGTCTCCGTCCTTCCCGGCCGGCCCGGCGTCGAAGCCGTGTCCGCAGTGCTTGAGGACACCCGCCCGGTATCCCCGCCGGTGGAACTCGGAGACCAGGGCGGTGATCAGGGTGGTTTTCCCGCTCCCGCTCCGCCCCGGCACGTGAACGATGGCAATCATGGGCCTGCTCCCGGTCGATGGTCTCGGACGAGGCAATCTAGCACAAGCTTCGCCCGAATCAAAGAAAAAGGCGGCGCCGGGCGCCGCCTCAGGGTCGGGGAAGACCGGTCGACGCGGGGTCGGTCGGCCTTGGGTGCACCGGGTCGGGGTCAGACCCGGCCGGCGTCGGTCTTGGGGGCGCAGCACGGGCAGGCGCACTTGCCGTCCTTGAGGTTCGTGCACTTGCCGTCGCTCCCGGCACACTTGCCGGTGCACTTGCCTTCGGGGGTGCAGCAGGCCTTGGCTTTCCCGGCGGCCGCGGTGCACTTGGTTCCGCAGGACTTGTCCGCGGTGCAGCAGCCCTTGGCGTCCTTGCCGGCCGCGGTGCACTTGGCGCCGCAGGACTTGTCCGCGGTGCAGCAGCCCTTGGCGTCCTTGCCGGCCGCGGTGCACTTGGCGCCGCAGGACTTGTCCGCGGTGCAGCAGCTCTTGGCGTCCTTGCCGGCCGCGGTGCACTTGGCGCCGCAGGACTTGTCCTTGGTGCAGCAGGCGGCGCCCTTGTCGGCGGTGGCGCACTTGGCGGCACACGCGGTGTCGGATTTCTTCTGGGTACACGGGGGGTTCTCGGCCAGCGCGATCCCGGCGAACGCCAGGGTCAGGCTGAACAGGCTCACGGTCAGAATGCGTTTCATGGTAACCTCCATGGATTTAAAGTCATTTTGTTGAACTTGCCGAAAACGGGCATCGACAACGTTGACGCCAACCTTGTGATGCACCGCGGGGCGGCGGCGATTCATTCTCGTCATCGTCATCGAGGGCCTCGAAAAGCGCCCCCGCCCTCCGCGATGTCTCCGGCAGAAGGGAAACGATCTTTCCCTTCACCGTTTCCCGACATTTCCCGAACCCGCCACAACCGGCAAAGAACTTGCGTCAAGGGAGCTATTACGCCCCTCCCCGGGGAAGGTTCGCAAGACGCGGGGCCTTTTTTCGCCGCGCGCGAGGCGGGAAAGCCGCATCCTGGGGCAGGGGCGCGCGGGGCGGGGGAAGCGCATCCTGGGGAGTGCGTCGCGGAGGCCGCCGGAGCACCGATGGGGGTGACCTGGGGAGTGCGGCGCGAAGGTCTGACGGAGCGCCGCTTTTTGACAAACCCCAGGAGCAAGGCGCGCAGGCCGCCGGAGCGCCGTCGGAGGGGGACCGCCTCACCCTCGCGGGGGACGCAAGGTCGCCGGACGGGCGCTCCACTCCCGGAGCGCCGGGTCTCCGACCACCGGCTCTCTTCCCGCGCCGCGCAGGCCGCCGGAGCGGCGCGACCCCGGCACAACCCACCCGGTGGGCGGCGCTGATGGGGCATCCGACCCGGACCGGCGCCGTGGCGGCAGCCGGTCCGGATTTTGATCTCGAAAAAACGAACGGCACTTTGCACGTTCGCGGCCGGCGCCCGCGCCTGGCCCCCGGCCGGGACGCCCCTTCCCCCTCGGGGAGGGTCCGGGCCCTCGAAGCCCCAACCCGGTTCGGGCGCCGACACCGTCCGACCCTGTGCGAAGAGACAGCCTCCCGGCCACCCGGGAACGGGTGCAACGGACCGCAGGCCGCACCCGTGACCTGCGGTACGATCAAACGATGCGATTCTCGGGAAATGACGGTTGTTCCAGGTTCCTAGTCGAAGTAGTCCCCGACCAGCCAGGACACGGCCGAATAGATCAACCCCGCTTCCTTGGCGGCGGCCCCGCTTCCCTCGGTCAGGTAGGTGTACGCCTGGATGCCGACCTCGATGTACGAGAGGACCGCGGCGGTCGCCAGGTTGCTCTTTCCAGCCAGTTGGGTGAGGGCGCCCTTGCCGCCGTACTTGTAAAAACTGTAGGCGATGGTGGCGGCGCTCGGCTTGAAGGTGGCCAGCCGCACGGCGCTCGAGGCGCCGACGTAGCGGGCGGCGACTTCCAGTTTCGCGGCATCGTCGTTTCCCCCGGGATCTAGGGCGGGGCGCCGGGCGACGGACCCGGACGCCGGCGGGGCGGGTTCCTCCGGCGGCCGCCAGGGGGAGTAGGGAATCTGGGACGGGGCCCGCACAAACCCTGGGTCCATCCCGATCGGCGGCAGCAGCTCCTTGATGACCGACAGGCGCCTGGACATGGAGGGCGTTTTAGCGGCCAGGCCCTCGACGATCAGGCCTTCGCCGATGTCCTCGACCACTCTCCCGCAGTGGCCCTGGTCGTCCGTCGTGATCTGCCCGACCTGGCCGGCTCCGATCCCCTCGCAGATCAGCCCTTCGCCGATGTCCTCGACCACCACGCCGAAGCTCCCTTGACCATTCGAGACCACCTGCCCGACCTGGCCGGCCCCGATCCCCTCACAGATCAGCCCTTCGCCGGTGTCCTCGACCACTACGCCCAGGCGGCCGCCCTCCATCACGATCTGTCCCGCCATGATCCGGCGGTTGGACCCCGGCGCCTTCGCCAGGGGGTTCTGATGGGCGAAGAGGTAAGGGTTCAGGCTCGCCGGGTCGGCGAGGCTTCCGGCACCGGGCTTCGGCTGGAGAAAACTCGCTGTTTGCGGGTCGTAGTACCCCCCTTCCAGTTCGTACAGCCCCCCGACCGGTTCGCATCTCACCCCCCACTGGCCCAGGTAGGTGAAAGGTTGGCCGCTCTCCTCCCCGCTGTGGCCCAGGGGGTTCCCGAAGGGGTCGTAGGCATAGGCCTCGGTCACGGCGCCGGCGCCGTCGGTCAGGAAGAGGGTGGAGCCATAGCGGTCATAATGGTAGAAACGCAGGCCGTTGGTTTCCGGGTCGATGGAATAGAGCAGGGCGCCGCCGGGAGTGTAGACGTACAGCCGTTTGTATCCGGCCGCGGTTCTCTCCGCCACGATGGGCGCCCGTCCCAGGGCGTAGTGATGGAAATACGTGGTTTGCTCCCCCATCCGGGTGCGGGTGCGCAGGTCGTGGAGGCCGTTGTAGGTGAAGTCCGCGGTGATCGCGTCCGCGGTGACCCGGGTCAGTTGCGACGCCCCGTTGTACTGGCAGCTTCGCCCCGGGGCGGCTGTCTGGCGGCCGAGGGCATCGTAGACGAAACCGGGGTTGTTGATCTGCGACGCGTTGTCATGATCCAGGATGAATTGGGAGCAGGGGGGGTCCGGTTCCAGGGGCACGTCACAGAACGTCGCCGTGGGGTTGCCCCCGGCATCGAGAGTGTAACGCTGGTCGGCGATCGTCCCGTCCTGGATGCGGACGAGGTTGCCCGCACCATCATAATCGTAGTGTGTGAAGACGCCGTTGGACCGGTGGCATTGGGTCAACCGGCTGTCGTCGTCGTAGGTGAAATCAATCCAGCTGTTGGTGCGGGAGTCCATGACCTGGGCCAGGCGGCTGCAGGAGTCGTAGACGTAGGTCACATCGGCTCCGCCAGGGTAAGTCACGCTGAGGAGCAAGCCGTTCTGGTAGGCCGCCTGGAATGATGCACCCCCTTCCTGGCATTGGGTGACGTTGCCCGCGGCGTCGTAGGAAAACACGAGGTCCCCGGCGCCGACGAGCCGGCCCGCTTCGTCGTAAGCGTAGGTTGAAACCGGGCCCCCGGGATAGTCGACCCGGGTGATGCCGCCGGCGACGTCGTAGGTGTAGGCCGTATTTCCCATACCGCCCGGGTGAGAGATCTGCGAGAGACGTCCGCGGTTGTCGTAGGCGTAGGTCTGCTGGCGGCCCAGGGGGTCCGTTTTGCTGAGGGGCCGCCCGACGCTCGAATAACCGTAAACCCAGTCCTGGCCCTGCAGGTCGGTGACCTGGGTCACTTGCCCGAGGGGGTTGCGGAGGCAGTCGACCTGCCCGAGGCCGGTTTGGTTCACCGATTCCAGCCAGCCGGCGGGGCCGTAGGCGAAGGTGGTCGTTTTCCCGAGGCGATCGGTGAAAACCGTCAGGCGGTCGTTGAGGTCGTACTGGTAGTGCACGGTGTTTCCGGCCGGGTCGTTCCATTCGGTGTGACACCCCAGCTTGTTGCTTTGCCCGGTCGCGGTCGCACCGAGGGGGGTGGCGGCCGAGGTGAGGACACCCTCGGGGTCGTAGCCGAAGCTCAGGGTCTGGCCGGCCGGGTTCGTCAAACCGGTCACCTGGTCGGTCGCCCCGTACGTCAGGGTGGTGGTGTGACCCTGACTGTTGGTGATCGCGGCCGGGCGCCCCAGCGCGTCATAGCCCAGAGTGCAGAGCGGCCCCAGGGGGTCGGTGATACGATCCAGGCGGTCCATCAGGTCGTACCGGAACGAGGTGGTCTGGCCGAGAGGGTTGCTCACACCGGTCAGGTTGCCGTTGGCGTCGTAAGTGAAGGCGGTGGTCCGGTTCAGTTCGTTGGTCACGGTCAGGGGGCGGTCGAGGGGGTCGTGGGTGAAACTCACCGTGCTTCCCCCAGGCCTCGTGATCAGGTTCAGCCGGCCCAGGGCGTCGTGGCCGTAGGTGGTGACGCCGGTTTCCGAGTCGCGGGACGAGGCGAGCTGGCCGTTGCTGTCGTAGAGGTAGGTGTAAACGCCCCCGGTGGGGTTGGTGAGGGTTAAGGGTTGCCCCCAGGCGTTGTAGGTGCAGGCCCAGGTATGCCCCGCGGCGTTGGTGTAGCTGGTCGCGTTGCCCTGGGTATCGTGGGTGAAGGACGCCTGGCTGCCGTCGGGGTAGGTGATGCAATCCAGGTCGTAGAACGTGAAGACCGCGTAATCGGCGGCGTCGCCGGGGTTGACGAAGGCCTGCTGCCGGGCGGTGTAATGGTAGGTGGTGGTGCGGCCTTCGGCGTCGGTGTAGGAGGCGATCTTTCCCGACGGCTCGTGGAGGGTGACCGCGGTGGTGTCGCCCAGACGGTCCTGGTGGCTCACCCGTTGTTCCCGCGAGTTGAACCCGGCGGTGAAGGTGTTTCCGCCCGGGTCCTGCACGGCCGTGCCGAGCCGCTGGTCCTGGTGGGTGAAGACCAGGGTGCTGGCGTCCGGGCGGGTGACGCGGGTCTGGTGGGGCAGCGGCGTGTCGTAGTCGAACTCGGTGAGGTGGTCGTAGGCGTCCCGCTGGCCAGCGACCTGCCCGATCGGGGTGAAGGTCTGGGCGAAGGGGCTGTTCCCCAAGGGCTGGGTCAACTGGCTCAGCAGGGGGCTCTGGCCGGGGTTGGCGGCGTAGGTGTAGGTGACCGCCTGGCCCAGGGGATTCACGGCGCTGTGCAGGTGGCCGTCGGCGTTGTAGGTGAAGGTCGTCGCCCGCGTGCCGTCGGAGACCTGGGTGAGCTTCCCGCCGGTGTAGGTGAACGTCAGGGTGCGGCGGGTCCCGAAGCCCGAAAGCCAACTGGAAACCTGGACAACCCGGTTTTCGTCGCCGCGGGTGATCGTCAGCCGGTTGTCGTGCCGGTCGTAGACCTCCTGCAGCAGCCCGGTCTCGTTGTCGAAGCGGAACACCCGTTCCCGGTCCGGGTCCATCATCCACAGGTCGCCGGCAAAGCCGTTCCCCTGGGTGAACTGGTAACGCACCGGCTCCTGGTGGAAGTTGAGCGACCAGCCGGGGACCCCCATGGCTTTGACGAACGGGATGAGTTTGCCGCCCAGGTAGACGATGGTCACGTAGCTCGACGAGTGCTTCGTCAGGCTCAGGTCGAAGTTGTGCATCCAGTTGGCGCCCAGGGCGCTCTGCACCGCCCCTTCGGCGGACAGCCCGGAGGCATAATAGCGCTGGAAGGCCAGGGGGAGCGGACCGGGCAGGGCAATGTCCGTCACCGGGCCGTGGACCATCTCGCCCCAGGCGGCGTTGACCGGGTCGTCGGTGGTCCGGGCGCCGGGGTTGGCGGCGGTGGTGCGGTTGAAGGGGACAAACGAGACCGGGGTGAAGTGCAGCACGCCGTCGATGCCGGTGCCCGACACGGAAGCGATGTTGAAGATCTGATCGCCGACCGTCGTCGTCGGAAGGAGCTTTTCCTCGAAGGTGGCTTCCCAGCTCTGGTCCTGGCCGAGGCTGAAAGCCCAGCCGATCGTGGTGCCGGTGTCGCTCCCGTAGGTCTGCGGGGGGGTGACGTTGAGGAAGCGTTCCGTCGTCTGGGAGGCCCGCATGACCTGGATCATCAAGTCGCGGCTTCCCCCCGGCTTCGTGTTGGTCACCTTGAGGTGCTTCACCAGGGGTTGCGGGGCGTAAAACCCCCTGGCGCCGGGCGCCACCCACCTGGTTTCGGCCCAGAACTCGACCCTCAGGCCATGCGTGGGGGAATCGACCTCGCTGGCCCGGCCCCACCAGGGAGCGCAGAACAGGGCGAGTAATCCGGCGGCCAGAAAATACCCCCGCGGATCGAACCGTCCGGACAATTCGCGCATGGCACCCTCCTCGCCGTCTGGGATGCGGCCAGGGACGACGGTGAACGGCGGGTTTCTACGAGAGCCGGTGAATGGGTTCGGGTGTCGCCCAAAGCCGCTGATCCAGGAACTTGCCTTGAGCATAGTCCGGGCACCGCGCGATGTCAAGGGCCTTCGTTGCGGTCGCGCGGACCTCTGCGGCGCGCGGGGCGGGGAAAGCGCATCCTGGGGAGTGCGTCGCGGAGGCCGCCGGAGCACCGATGGGGGTGACCTGTGGAGTGCGGCGCGGAGGTCTGACGGAGCGCCGCTTTTTGACAAACCCCAGGAGCAAGGCGCGCAGGCCGCCGGAGCGCCGTCGGAGGGGGACCGCCTCACCCTCGCGGGGGACGCAAGGTCGCCGGACGGGCGCTCCGCTCCCGGAGCGCCGGGTCTCCGACCACCGGCTCTCTTCCCGCGCCGCGCAGGCCGCCGGAGCGGCGCGACCCCGGCACAACCCACCCGGTGGGCGGCGCTGATGGGGCATCCGACCCGGACCGGCGCCGTGGCGGCAGCCGGTCCGGATTTTGATCTCGCAAAGACGCCAAGATGCAACGCCTTGCAAAGGAATCCCCCGTTTCCGGTTCCGGCTTTGCGAGGCTTGGCGCCTTTGCGTCTTGGCGAGAGATTGAGACTGCCTGTTTTTTTCTCTGGAGCGGCCGGTTGATCCGTGTTCATCCGTGGTTTCTTTCCGGTTTATCCGGGGTTGGGGTGCACTCGATCCCCTCGCCGCCGCGTTCCGGGGGACGGCGACGCGGGCGCCCGGAACGGATCGCAGGCCGCAACCGTGATTTGTGGTATAATCACTCCAGTCATTTTTCGATCACCACGGAGGGCGTCATGTGTCATTCGTTTGAACACACGGTCCAGAGATCCGTTTCATCCCGCAGCCCGGGCGCTGGCCCCCGCGCCTTCCGGGGACGGCTCCGGGCGGCCGCCCTGGCGGCGCTGGCGGCCGGCCTGCTGGTTTCCTTCCTGCCGGCCCGGCCGGGGTCCGTCGCCTACGTCTACGACGGGGCCGGGCGGCTGGTGCAGGCCGACTACGGCCAGGGGAAGAAGATCAAGTACCGCTACGACGCGGCGGGGAACCTCCTGTCGCGGAAGGCGGTGTACGAACTCTTCGGCGCCCACGTGGCGGAGACGGACCTCTGGTGGACCCGGGTGGCCCTGGCGAACCCCTCCGCCAACCCGGCCCCCGTGAAGCTCACCGCCTGCAGCGACGCCGGGGCGGCGCTGGAAACGGTGGACCTGACGCCCCTGCCCGCCCACGGCGCCTGGGCGGGGAGCGTGAGCGCCCTCTTCACCCCGGAGACCCTGGCGGCCATGCCCTGGGTCCTGCTGGAGACCACCGTCCCGCTCACCGGGGCCCTGGAGTTCGGCACCCGGGACAACCAGAGCCTCGCGGCCATGCCCCTCTTCACCCGCTCGGGAACGGACCTGGTCTTCCCGTACGTGGCCTACGCGGGCGGCTTCTACACGGGGATCACCCTCATCAACCCGGTGACGGCCGTCGCCACGGTGACCCTCGTCGCCCGCAGCGAGGCGGGGGCCGAACTGGCCCGCGCCACGGTGACCATCCCGGCCCTGGGGCGTTACGTCCAGCTGGTCAACGGCGTGTTCCCCACGGCGGACCCCGCCGCGGTGCGCTTCGTGCAGGTGACGGCCGACGTGCCCCTGGCCGGCTTCGAGCTGTTCGGCTCCTTCACCGTGCCCGGCCTCGCGGGGCTCTCCGTGGAGATCCCGGAGCCGGCCGTCCCGGGGGTCCCGGAATACTGCCTCTGGTACCCGGAAATCCCCTCCCCCGCCGACTACTACACGGGGGTGACCCTGTCCAACCTGGGCGCCGCCCCGGCTGCCGTCGCCTTCCGCCTCTACGACGCCGCCGGCGCGACCCTGCGGGACACCCCCTGGCCGGCGGACCTGCAGCCCCTGGAGCAGGTGACCCGCAACCTCTGGGACCTCTTCGAGGGCGTCCCGGTGGCGGGGGCGGCCACGTTGCAGGCCCGTTCGCCCCAACCGATGCTGGGCTTTGAACTCTACCTGACGAAGCCGGAGTACTGGGGTCAGCGCCCCTACGTCTTCGACGGGATGCCGGGGACGGCCGCGGCGGGCCTCCACCTGGCCTTCCCCCTCGTCAAGGCGTCGGAGGGCTGGGCCACGCGCCTGCGCCTGACAAACCGGGGCGCCTCGGCCGCGGCGTTCACGGCCACCGCCTACGACGCGTCGGGAAGCGGGGAATGGACCTTCGGGGGGACGGTCCCCGCCGGGGGCGTGACGGACGGCACGGTGGCCGCCTGGTTCCCCGCCCACGCCGCGGAGGTGGCCTGGGTCCGCATCGACACGGACCACGCCCTGGCCGGCGACGCCTTCTACCTCTCCCCCGCCGCCGACCGCCTGGGGTCCTACCCGGCCCTCGTGCTGGGCCAGTGAGGAGGTGATGCCATGAAGATCACGGATTCGCCCCTCGACCGCCGGAACGAACGGACGAAAGCCGCCTCGCGCCTCCGGTGGTCCCTGGCCCTGGCCCTGGCCCTCAGCCTGTCCAACGCCGGGCTGTGGGCCGACCCCCCGGAGTCGGCCTCCGGAACGTCCACCAACCTGAGCAAGGGTCTCGAGGACAACGACCCCATCGCCATGAACTCGGGATGCTACTTCTTCTCCCTCCCGTTGATCGACCTGGGCGGACCGATACCCCTGGGGTATTCCCTCTACTACCGGATGGACCAGTGGAGTTCCTCCGAACTCATCACGCGCTTCCACGGAAGCACCAGTTATTACCTGGAATACATGGTTCACCTGGGGAAGACCTGCGTCGAAACGTACCTGCGCAACGGGGAAACGCCCCAGTTCACCTGGGTCCCGGCAAGCTCTTCCTGGTCCCTGGACGAGGCCTCGTCCATCCGCTACGCTCTGAAGGAGACCGGTTCCGACGTCCACCACGGCTGGTTCTACCTCTTCGACCCCGCCCGGGAGCGCCTGATCATCTTTGAGAAAATGACCACGTTCAGCGGAAGCGACTACGGCGTGAGCCGACCGCGGTACGTCATGGACCGGAAGGGCAACCGGCTCACCTACACCTATTCCGCGAGCGACATGTACACCCCGGACACCATCACCGACGGCCTGGGGCGGACCCTTGCCTTCACCTACAATGACCAGGACGACATCCAGGGCATCACCGACCAGGCGGGTCGCGCCGTGACGTTTACCTATGAACAGAACGCCGCCGACTACAACAACCAGCGGGTCCTCCGTTCGGTGACCGACCCCGCCGGCGGCGTCACCACCTTCCACTACAGCGGGACGGCGACGGGCAGCGTGGTCGCCGTCGAAAAACCGCTCGGCAACACGCCCTACTCCCAGACGATCGGGAGCCAGAACTTGAACGGTTCCACCTACGGGAGAGTGACGTCCCAGGCCGACGCCTACGGGAACACCACCACCTTCGCCTACTCGTCCAGCCAGAACCAGGTCGTCTCCACCGGCCCCGGCGGGTCCGCCACCACCTACGCGCACCACGCCAACAACGGCCCGCCCAAGAGCGTCACCGACGCCGGCGGGAGCACCTTCACCGCCACCGCCACGGAAAACGAGCAGGTGGGGAGCCTCACCGACCGCCTGGGCAACGTCACCGCCACCGCCTACCACGCCGCGAGCGGCAAGCTCGCCTCCTTCACCAACGCCCTGGGCCAGACCACCAGCCTCACCTACACCGCCCGGGACCAGAGCTTCACCAACCCCGCCACCAAGGAGTCCGTCACCTTCACCTGCCACGACCTCACCCGCATCGACTACGACGACGGCACCCACGAGGCCTACACCCGCGACGCCCACGGGAACCTGGTGACCTTCACCGGCCGCTCGGGCGGGACCTGGTCGTACACCCGCAACGAGCGGGGCCAGCCCCTCACCGCCACCAACCCGGCCGGGGGCGTCACCACCTTCACCTACAACCCGGACGCCACCCTGGCCACCCGGGCCGACGCCGACACCGGCGTCACCGCCTACGGCTACGACAACCTCAAGCGGGTGGTCTCGGTCACCCGCCCCGGCGGGGACACGGTCCACTACACCTACGACAACGTCGGCCGCCCGACCGGCGTCACCGACGAGCGGGGCAAGACCACGACCTTCTCCTGGGATGCCAACGGGAACCTGGACACCCTCACCAACCCCCTCGGCCAGGCCTCCACCTGGACCCAGGACCTCATGGACCGCGTCACCGCCGAAACCGACCCGCTCGGCCGAACCGAGACCTACACCTACGACGCGCGCAACCGCCTGGCCACGTCCGTGGACCGGAACGGCGGCGTCACGGCCTACGGTTACGACACCCGCGACCGCCTCACCACGGTGACGGACCCGGGCGGCAAGGCCTGGACCACCGGCTACGACGCCGAGGGGGTCCCGACCTCCTTCACCACCCCCCTGGGGTTCAGCCGGAACTTCCAGCTGGACGCCCTCGGCCGGACCACCGTCGACACCGACCCGCTGGGGAAATCCGTCCGCTACACCTGGAACGTCATGGGACAGCCCCTCACCGTCTGCGACGAGAACGGGAAGTTCACGGTCTTCACCTACGACGCCGGCGGGCGGCTGTCCGGCGCCTCGGCGGCCGGGGTCGTCTCGGCGACCTACGCGCGCAACGCCCTGGGCCGCCTGACTCGGATCACGGACCCGGGGGGCCGTTTCTGGGACTTCGGCTACAGCGCCATGGGCCGGCGCACCTCCCACACCGACCCCCTGGGGCGCCAGTGGTCCTTCAGCTACGACCCCCGGGGGCGCGTCACCCGGGTCACCCGCCCCGACGCGGGGACGGCCGACTTCACCTACGACGCCGCCGGCCGGGTCACCCGCTCCGCCTTCACCGGCGGGCCGACCCTCGACTTCACCTGGGACGACGCCGGGCGCCTGCTCACCGCCAACGGGCTGCAACTGGTCTACGACGCCCGGGGCGACGTGACGGAGAGCTGGGACGGCGGGCTCAATTTCGGCGCCACCTTCGACGACGGGCGGCGCCTGAAGACCGTGGGTTACGGCGGCCCCATGACCGTCACCTACACCTACGACGCGCGCAGCCTGCTCACCCGGGTGGAGGACAACCTCTCGGGCGCCTGGGCCAACTTCACCTACGACGACGACCGCCGCCTGGTGGCCGTCCAGCGCTCCAACGGCGTCGGGTCCACGTACACCTGGGACGCCGCGAACCGGGTGAAACGCATCGTCCACGGCGCCTTCGTCGATCTCGCCATCCAGCGGGACGCCCGCGGCGACGTCACCCGCGTGACCGGGCAAGCCCCCCTGGACCCCGCCGATGCCTTCGCCGCCGGCGAGGAGGACGCCTTCACCTACGACAACGCCGCCCAGGTCAGCGGGGCGGGGTACGCCTACGACGCCCAGGGCCGCCGGACTGCCGCCCCGGGGGACGCCTGCGCCTGGGACGGGGCCGGGCGCCTGACCACCACCGGGAGCGCCGCCCTGGTGTACAACGGCGTGAACGACCTCGTCCGGCGGACGGAAGGGGCGACCGTCACCCGCTGCTACTACAACCACGCCGTCCCCTTCCGCCCCCTGGCCGCCGAGCGGGACGGCGACGCGGGGGCCTTCCGGCGCTACTACGTGTGGAGCCCCCTGGGCCGTCTCCTCTACTCGGTGGACGCGGCCACCCACGCGGCGACGTTCTACCACTTCGACCATCTCGGATCGACCCTCGCCCTGACGGACGGCGCCGGCGCCGTGACCGACGCCTACGCCTACGACCCCCGGGGGCGGCTGCTGGCCCACACGGGGAGCAGCACCCAGCCTTTCACCTGGGTGGGGCAATTGGGGGTGCGGCAGGAGGGGGCCGCCGGAAAGCTCTACCAGATGCGGGTCCGCTATTACGACGCGGTGACCGGGGCCTTCCTCTCCCGCGACCCGGCGTGGCCCGACGTGCTCAACCCGGTACGGCTCAACCCGTACCAGTACGCCGACGGCAACCCGGTGTCCAACGCCGACCCCCTGGGGCTGAGCGTCGTGGACAGGCTCAAGTCCATGTACGGCAAGATCAAGGACCTCTACGACAAGTCCGGCGCCGCCAACGTCGCCGACGCGAAGGACCTCCTGGACAGCATCAACGACGCCCGCGAGGCCATCCGGAAACTGGTCCAGCAGATGCAGAACGCCGGCAACGTGGAGGGGATGGACGACGCCATCGCCCTGGCGCAGGACCTCCTGGGCTCCCTGGACGACCTCGCGGGGGCCGTCGAGGGCGCCGCCGCCGCCGGGCAGAACCTGGTGAACGCCCTCAACGGGATGAAGTTCATGCAGAACTTCCAGAACCTGCAGAACGGGCTGGGCAAGCTGGGCAACGCCCTGGGGAAGATCGGCGACTTCGCGGGGAAGGTGGGGACGGGCCTCGCCATCGCCAAGGGCCTGGTGGACTTCGGCAAGGCGTCCTTCTGGGGCTACACCTGGGCCGCCGAGGGCTCCGGGGCGGCCGCCGCGAAGATGCAGAACGAGGACAGCTACAAGATCGCCACCATCCTGACCGACGACGGCTCCGCCGACGACCGGACCAAGACGATGAAGGTCATGCACGAGCAGTCCCAGAGCGTGGTCTTCCAGGCCGTCTCGTGGGTGATCAGCCTGTTCGACTAGCATCCCGGGCGCGCGCCGCACTCCCTCGCCCTGCGGAGTGCGGCGCGCAGGCTTCCGGAGCGCCGCTTTCGACCCAACTCCACGAGCAAGGCGCGCAGGCCGCCGGAGCGCCGTCTTTCCACGGTGGTGCCGGCTTCAGCCGGCGTGCACCCACCCTGGCCTCATCCGGCCACACCGACTTCCGATTCCGGGAAGTCGCCCCTGCCGTCCCTCCGTGAAACCGGCTACTCCTCCTCGTCGGAGAAATCCGACCGG
>JAGNHB010000044.1 GCA_018001935.1 Acidobacteriota bacterium | reverse complement strand
CCACCGCTTCCCCCACCGCCCCCGCGACCCCCGCCGAGGGGCCCGCGACGTCCTCGGCGACGCCCGAAGCCCCCAAGAAGAGCGCTTATTCCCAGACCAAGGACATGGACTGGACGCTCACCCCGGAGCGCCGGGCGGCCATCGAGGCGGCCATCCCCGAGGCGAAGGGCTTCGTGGACGGCATGGCCATCGTCAAGGAGGTCGTCGAGAAGCAGGTCAAGGGCGACAAGGCCCGCGTCAAGCTCTTCCTCTCCAAGGCCAAGGGGAAGTACATCTACTTCGCCGCCCAGGTGAACCCCAACCCGTTCAACGACAACGCCAGCCTCAACCTGATCTTCAGCGAGGAGGGCCTGATGCCCGATTTCCTGATGGTCCAGATGGTCAAGCCCAAGGACCTGGACACCACGAAGTACAAGGAGCGCTACGGCGACTCCTCCGGGTACGTCTCCCCCTTCGTGGGCAAGCTCGGCGGGACCGACAGCCTGACCCTCGACCCGTCCTTCGACCTGCTGATCCCGGGGATCTGGAAGTAGGTTGTCAGGCTGAAGGTTGTCAGGCTGAAGGTCGGAGAGCGTTTCCCTTTCATTAGAGGCGTTCGACGGCCAGACGGGTCTGAGGGGGATGCCGGCTTCCCGTGCCCGAGCTTCAGCCTGAATCTCTACGGCCCGGTCTCTTTCTTTTCCGTTCGCTGCGGCCCCGTCCGGGGGGCCGCGTTTTTTTTCGCCCCCTGTGTTTTCCCCGAGTCCGTTTCCGGTTATAATCATCGAATCCCCGAAACCGAACTTCAAAGGAGGAAACACGAATGGGAATGATTGAGAAACACGACCCCGGCAGCTTCTGCTGGGTGGAACTGGGAACGGTGGACGTCAAGGGCGCGGAGACGTTCTACGGGGAACTCTTTGGCTGGACCTTCGAGGACAACTGCCCCGGCGGGGAGTGCAACTACTCCACCATCCGGCTGGAAGGGCTTTCCCTGGCCGGCTGCTACACGCTGTGCGAGGCGCATCGCGCCCAGGGGGTGCCGCCCCACTGGATGGGCTACGTGGCCGTCGAGGACGTGGCGGGCACGGCCGCCCGCGCCGGCGAGGCGGGGGGGCAGGTCCTGGCCGGGCCCATGGACGTCATGGACATGGGGAAAATGGCCGTCATCCGGGACCCGCAGGGGGCCGTCTTATCCCTCTGGCAGCCGGTCAAGCACGGCGGGTCCAAGGTCCGCGACGTCCCCGGCGCTTTCTGCTGGAACGAGCTGATCGTCAAGGACCCCGAGGCGGTCCTGGCCTTCTACAAGGCCGTGGCGGGCTGGGACGTGGTGAAGCAGGACATGGGCGGGTTCACCTACTACGTCTTCGTCAGCGACGACACCATGCGCGGCGGGATGATGGCCCTCGACCCCGCCTGGGGCGAGGTTCCGCCGCACTGGGCGGTCTACTTCAACGTCACCGACTGCGATGCCGTCGTCGCCAAGGCCGAATCGCTGGGAGCGAAGGTCCACATGCGGCCCACCGACATCCCGGGCGTGGGGCGTTTCGCCGTGATCGCGGACCCGCAGGGAGCCGTCTTCTCGGTGATCAAGATGGAGCCGCCCCAGTGCTGCGGCTGCGACGGGTGCTGCAGCTGAAGTGACTGTCCCTCGCCCCTCCACGGGGCGAGGGACCTATCTACGGGTTGTTGATCGCCGCCGCCCGGCTCTCCGCCCGCTCCCACGTCCGGATGAAGGCTTCCGCGCCGCCGAAGAGCATCGACAGCTCGGCGGGGGTGGCCCCCACGTTTTTCAGGTCCTGGATGAAATCCGGAAGCAGCCCGTAGTGTGCCATGCCGTCGATGTTCAGGTCGAAGTCCCGCACCCCTTCCACGCACTTCGAGAGCACGGGGTCGTCGTACCGGGCCGGTGTTTGCCAGTCGTGGTACCCCATCTCCCTCCACTGTTCCCACACGTCGTAGGCGGCCTGCTCCCACGCCGTCCGGTTGGCGTAGCCGTGGTAGGCCTTGAAGGCGGCCCGTGAATAGTCGCCGTTCGGGAGGGTCTTGTCGGGCTGGTTGCGGTCGATGCAGGCGGCCCAGTACCACCCGTAGTGGGCGCCGCTGATCTTCCCCCAGGAGATGTCGTCCCGGGGCACGCACCAGGGCTCGGGACCGATGTCGAACTTGTAGAAGGTCCCCTTGTCCACCTTGGCGAAGGCCAGGGCGGCCCCCTCCATGAACTCCCGCTGGAGGCCGTCCATGGGCTGGTGGTCGCCCGAGTCCCAGAATCGGCGGGCGTAGGGGGAGACCAGGCCGATGTCGTAGCGGACGCCGTGCTTCTGGGCCCTCGCCTCGTCCTTGATCCGGTGGTTGAAGGCGGCGTCCATCTCGCAGGCATGGCAGGCGTCGGTCCCGAACCGGGGGGAGGGCACGCCGTCGAAACCGTTGATGTCGGTCCCCAGGCAGACCCCTTGGCCGTTCATCTTCGGGAGGAGGGACCGGAGCTGCTGCAGGAACGAGAGGGAACTCCCCAGGCAGTTCCGGTCGTAGGAACCGGAGACGGTCGTCCAGTCGTCCGCATCCCCGTAGGGCACGTGGGCGTAGCGGTAATCCGTGAGGTAAATGTCGGGCTTCACGCCCCCCAGGACCGTCCCCAGTCCCACCACGCCCCCCAGGTCCCGGATGGCCTGGACCTGGTCGAGGTGGAGGGACCGCTCGTTGGACTGTTTCTCGGCGGGCTGCAGGTGCAGGTCGTCGCTGAGAGCCCTCAGGCCGGTGTGGGACGCCATGACCGGGTAGTCGAACTGCCGGGCCAGGGCGATGGTGTCCGCCTTGGCCTGGTCGGACATGTGGTCGAGATCCACCAGCATCCCCTTCTTGATCATGGCTTCGATGAACAGTTTCCCGAAGGGGGTGAGCCCCCGGGCGTTCCGGTGGGAATGCAGGGCTTCCTCGGCGGTGGTCAGGGTGACGTCCAGGTTCGGGAGGTCCGCCTGTTCCAGGAGTTCGCTGACCAGTTCCGCCATGCTCAGGCTGATGAGCAGGCTCAACGGGTCCCCCGGGATCAGCAGCGGGTTGGTGAGCGGGTTCCCGAAAAGGCCGTAGATGAAGACCGCGGGGTCGACGAGCCCCGGTTCGAGCTTCCGGTGGATGCCCCGGTCCCAGCCCTCCTTCAGGGTCAACCCGGTCCCGTTGTAGAAACGGTTGAGGATGTAGAACACCTCGCTGTTGACGGCCGTGCCCCCCACCCGGTTGTCTGCCAGGTGGACGGGGATGATGTGGCGGACCCCGAGCTTCCGGTAGGTCTCCAGGTAGTCCATGACCCGCTGGAGGTCCGCGGCCCGCTGGCTCGAGAGGTTGGAGAAGTACACGTTCTGCGCCAGTCGGTCCACCTCGATACCCAGCACCACCGCCAGCTTCCCCTCCGCGATGATCCGGCGGGCGTCGGCGGGCGTCAGGGCCAGCTCCGCCCAGTCGGGGGCCTGGTCGAGCAGCCACCACCGGGCCAGGTCCAGCTGGCTCTTGATGGAATCGTCGTCCCTGATCCCCGTGGGCCCGTGGCCGCCGATGCCGATCCCCGCCACGCTGAAGAGGGAAGCCAGGGCCTCGCAGTTCAGGGCGTCGGCCACCACCAGGCGGAGCCCGCCCTTCCAGGCCCGGCGCAGCCACCCCACCCAGGCCAGTTGGTGGTTCGTGGTGAGGTGGGAGGGCCACCCCTCGAAGTACGGCCAGCCGCCCCGGAAGTGGAACCCTTCCATGTTGAGGGGGATGTTGTGGTTGCAGTGGAGTGCGTCCTCGGGGTCCCCCTGGAAGTGCCCGTCCAGAACCCGGCCGTCCATGGCCCGCTGGGCGAAGAGGTGGGTGTGAAGGTCCGCCAGGCCCCAGGCGGGTTTCCTCTCGAAAAGGACAAAAGGCGCGTAAGCGGAGGACTGAACGGCATCCACCGTGATCCACGGGAAGGCGATCTCGCCGCCCCGCCCCGGGGTCACCACCGGGAGTTCCTCCCGGGAGTCCCGGAGAAACAGCGCGTTCCGGAGGCTGCCTAGGAAAGACACGGTCGCCTTGCGGTCGGGATGGGCCGCGAGGACCGCCTCGATTTCACCCCGGGCCTCGTCGATCACACCGAGGTGATCGCAGAACCGCCTCCGGATCGAGGAGGGGTCGGACTCGTCCACGATGCGCAACCGGGCCTTGCGACCTTTCAGCGCCCGCACGTCGAACCAGAGGGGGCGCAGGTGCCAGGTCCCCGGGCCGCACGTGAGGAGCTTCTCCTCCCAGACCCTGTTGTTCAGGGTTTTCAGGATCACCCGGGTCCCGGGGCCCCCGCCCCCGCCGACCCGCAGTCTCAGGTAGTCGGAGTCGAGGGTGAAATCGGGGGACTCGACCCAGCAGGGGGTGCGGGTCCGCTGCCGGGTGTTGAGAAAACACCGGCCCTCCTGCCCCACTTCCAGGATCACCCCCTCCCAGTAACTTCCCCCCAGCCGGGCGGGGTTGCGGCCGTCGGACAGGAGGATGTCCTGACCGCGGATCCCGCCCTCCACGCACCCGCCCCAGGGGTCCACCCGGGCAAGCAGGTTGGCCGGGGTCTCCGACCCCGCCCAGTCGAGGGTGGGCGGGAACAGGTCGTCCGGCGCGTACTCGAAGTCCCAGGCGATGCCGGCCCCCGCGGTGCCCGCCAGGGCCGCGAAAGACCACAAAAGGGCCTGCACGCGGCAAAGGACCTTTCCCCTTGTCCTTGACATCTTGACCTCCTGTGCGATTTGTCTTCGATTCGGCTCCTGCTTCCTTTATCCCCCGAAAACCCCGCTGCGGCTACTGGGACGTTCCCCCGAACGGCTGGGAGGAATCACCGGCTCCCCGGTTCGGGAAAAAAGAGGCGCTTCCCCGAAAAAAGCATGGACATTATTGTTCTTTGCGGTTATCCTGCACCGTTTAACCCCACTCATCTGGGTATTCCACTCGGAGGGATTGCATGAGTTTCAAGCGTACTTTTTCTGGGTTCCTTTTCATCCTCCTGGCCTTGCTCCTGACCGCCCCCGGCGTCGCGCAGAAGCAGGGCGAGAAGCTCGCCTTCGGCGACGACGACTCCCTCGAGGTCATCCGTGAGAAGATCCGACACAACGGGTACAAGTTCACGGTGGACCACAACCGGATCTTCGACATGAGCCCCGCGGAAAAGAAGGCCTTCTTCTCCCGCCGGCCCTCGGTCATCCCCGTGGGCCCGGTGGACAACTACGGGCCGCTGCTGAGCCTCGTGGGCAAGGTCGCCCTCCCCGCCGCCTTCGACTGGCGCAACGTGGGCGGCCACTCCTACATCGGCCCCGTCCGCGACCAGGGGAGCTGCGGCTCCTGCTACTCCTTCGGCGCCAACGCCTGCGCCGAGGGGACCTACAACTACGCCAACGGCCTCGTCGACGGCAACTGCATCGATTTCTCCGAGTCCTTCATCATCTGGTGCCTGGGCTCCATCGAGCCCTACAGCAGCCACTTCAGCGGCTGCAACGGCGCCGACTACGAGTACATGGAACTTCAGGCCCTGGTGGACATCGGCGTCTGCGACGAGGCCCACTTTCCCTACGTGACGAGCAACCCCGGCTGCACCCACTGGGGCGACCCCATGTACAAGTTCAACGGCTGGTACCGGGTCCCCTGCAACGACATCACCGCCATCAAGACCGCCATCTACACCTACGGCGTGGTGGACGCCGCCGTCTACGTCGACAGCGCCTTCTCGGCCTACAGCGGCGGGATCTACGAGAACACCTCCACCGAGTGCACCGGCTCCCCTACCTGCGCCTACGTCACCACCAACCACGCCATTTCGCTGGTGGGCTGGGACGACGCCGAGGGCGTCTGGATCCTTCGCAACAGCTGGGGAAGCACCTCCTGGGGCGAGGGCGGCTACATGCGCATCAAGTACACCTCGGCCCGCGTGGCCTGCTCGGTGTGCTACATGACCTACACCCCGGCGCCCAACGTGGTCCGCGACAGCGACGGCCTGACAGCGGAGAGCTGCTCCCCGGCCAACCAGGCCCTGGACCCCGGTGAGACGGTGGCCATGGACATCACCCTGAAGAACACCGGCTCCCTCGACACCACCAACCTCACCGCCACCCTGCTGGCGGGCGACGGCGTCACCAGCCCGGGCCCGGCACAGAACTACGGCGCCCTGACCGCCGGCGGGGCCGGGGTGACCCGGAACTTCAGCTTCACCGTGGACCCGTCGTACGCCTGCGGGGCGCCGGTCACCCTGACGCTTCAGCTCAACGACAACGGCACCGACCTCGGCACCCTGACCATCGCCAAGACGCTCGGGACGGTCACCGGCGGCGGGCTCACCTTCAGCTCCGGCGCCGTCTCCGCCCCCATCCCCGACAACAACACCACGGGTGTCAGCGTGCCGGTGGCCGTCAGCGCCTCCGGGCTCGTCGGCGGCGTCAAGGCCAAGGTCCGCATCGACCACACCTACGACGGCGACGTCACCCTGTCGCTGATCTCCCCCCTGGGGACCACCGTCGCCCTCTCCAACAAGCGCGGCAGCTCCGGCGACAACTTCGGCAGCGGCGCCCAGGACTGCACCGGCACCTACTGCGTCTTCGACGACGCGGCCGCCACCGCCATCGGCTCCGGCACCGCCCCCTTCGCGGGCAGCTACAAGCCCGACGGCACCCTGTCCACCTTCAAGGGCGAGGCCATGAACGGCACCTGGTACCTCAAGGCCGTCGACTCGGCCAGTTCCGACTCGGGGACCGTCTACTGTGTGGAACTGGAGTTCAGCCGCTCCGTGTGCTGCGGCCAGGTGGGGACACCCGACATGATCGCCGGCAGCAAGGCCCTCACCGCCGAGAACTGCTCCCCCGCCAACCAGGGCATCGACCCCGGCGAGACCGTCACCGTGGAACTCGGCCTCCTCAACGTCGGCGACGGCGCCACCACCAACCTCGTGGCGACGCTCCAGCCCGGCGGCGGGGTCACCAACCCCGGGCCCGCGCAGACCTACGGGGCCATGGCCGCCGGCGGCGCGGAAGTGAAGCGCTCCTTCTCCTTCACCGCCGATTCCTCCCTGACCTGCGGCGGGACCTTCACCGCCACCCTGCAGCTCCAGGACGGCGCCCTCGACCTGGGCACCGCCGATTTCGCCTTCAAGGTGGGCGCGACGCAGGCCGTATCCTTCGGCCCGTTCAACGGCGGCGCCGTGACGATCCCCGCCTCGGGCGCCGGCACGCCCTACCCGTCCACGGTCACCGTGGCCGGCGTGACGGGGACGGTGAGCAAGGTCACCGTCACCCTGAGCGGCCTGACCCACACTTTCCCCGGTGACATCGACATCCTCCTGGTTGGCCCCAACGGGCAGACCGTCATGCTGCTGTCCGACACCGGCAGCGGTACCGACGTCACCGGCGTCAACCTCACCTTCGACGACGCGGCCGCCTCCTCCGTGGGCTCCACCATCGTCTCCGGCACCTTCAAGCCCACCAACAGCGGCACCGCCGACGCCATGCCCTCCCCGGCCCCGGCCGAGCCCTACGGGACCACCCTGTCGGTCTTCAACGGCGTTGGCGCCAACGGCGACTGGAAGCTCTTCGTCCAGGACGACGCCACCCCCGACAGCGGTTCCCTGACCGGCTGGTCCCTCAACATCACCTCCGCGGACCCGGTGTGCTGCACCGGCGCCCCGCCCCCGGCGGCGGACCCCTACGACTTCAACGGCGACGGCTACACGGACATCCTGTGGCGCAACGGCACCACGGGCGCCCTGGGCGACTGGTACGTCACCCCGGCCGGCGCCGCGGCGGGGGCCCTCACGGGCACCGTGAGCGACGGCAACTGGCAGGTCTTCGGCTCCGGCGACTTCAACAGCAGCGGCATCGCCGACCTCATCTGGCGCAACGTCTCCACCGGCGACCTGGCCATCTGGCTGATGGGCGCCGGCGGCTACGACAGCACCGTGTCCCTCGGTTACGTGGACCCGGGCTGGAAGGTCCTGGGAGCGGCCGACCTCAACGCCAACGGCAACGCCGACATCCTGTGGCGCAACTTCAACGACGGGTACCTCTCCGTCTGGCTGATGTCCAACACGGTGGGCGTGCTGGGCTCCACCTTCGCGGGCGGGATCAGCTCCATGGAGTGGAAGGCGGTCGGTTCCGGCCACTTCGACAACGACGGGCGAGCCGACGTGCTGTGGTGGAACGCCACCACGGGCGTGCTGTCCATCTGGTTCGAGGACGAGAACGGCTGGCAGGGCGACATGTCGCCGGGAACCGTGGACACGACGTGGAAGATCACGGGGATCGGCGACGTGGACGGCAACGGGATCGACGACCTCCTGTGGCGCAACGCCACGTCGGGCGACCTGTCGGTGTGGTTCCTGAACAACGGCGGGACGGTGTCCGGGACGACGTTCCTGGGCGGGATCGCCGACCTGAACTGGAAGGTGAAGGGCGTGGGCTTCTTCAACAACGACGCCTACGCGGACATCCTGTGGCGCCACGCCACGTCGGGCGACACGGTGGTCTGGTACCTCTCCGGGACCGGCAAGATCGGGGAACTCTTCCTCGGCACGGTGGACCCGGTGTGGGTGACCCTCAACCAGGGGAACTTCCCCGGCCACACCGAGCTGCCGTAAGCGCGGCGCCTCGACGCTCAGTGCGAAGCCCGGCTCCCCCCGCGGGGAGCCGGGCTTTTTTGGGGGAAGGGGTTTAGGCTGTAGGCTGTAGGCTGTAGGTCCGGAGGGGGTTCCCATCGGGGTTGGTATCGGTATCGGTATCGGTATCGCAATCGCAATCGCAATCGCAATCGCAGTCGCAATCGCAGTCGCTTTCGCAATCGCAGTCGCAATCGCAATCGCAGTCGCTTTCGCAATTGCAACCGGTATCGGGCCGTTGCCCAGCGCCTGCGTTCTGACCCACCGGTTGTCGATTTTGGTTGCCTGCCGAGGCCGCTGTTGCAGGGCGAAGCCCCGGTGAACGGGACGACCGTGACCCGGCGGCCCGCGGTTTTCCGGCGCCGCATCCGGGGCGCACGGGTCACGGAGCGGTCTGTAACCAGGAGGAGCACCTCCGGGGGAACACCCGCCGGCTAAAATCTCTGTCGTGACCCTTTGCGGGGCTTGGCGTCCTGGCGTCATTGCGTGAGGTTGAGACCGCCGGTCCTCTTTGTGAGATCCTGGGCAAAATGAGCAAGCAATCGGGAGGCGACCGCTCGAGTCCGTGGCCGGATGCGGGACGAGAGAGCGTGGGTCGTGTTCCGTCCCGACGAGGTTGCCTGCCTTTCGCGGGAGGGGGCCTTCACGCGGACGCGCTCCCGCGGCGGCGGCCGAAGAGGGGGTAGGCGGCGACGCCGAGGCTGAGGCAGGCCGGGCCCCACAGACGGGCGTCCGGCCCGCAGTGGATGAGCATCCACAGGAAGAGCAGGAGGGGCACGCCCACCACCGCCGCGAGCCCGGGGCGCCCGCCGGGGACGGTGAACCCGCGGTGAAGGTCCGGCCGGGTCAACCGGAGCCGCCACAGGGAGAGCAGCGTCAGGGTGGAGGTGGAGACCCGCAGCCACATGTACGTCGCCACGAGTTCTTCGACCCGGAAGGCGGCGAGGGCCGCGCAGAAGAGGGTGGTCAGGACGATGGCCTGCACCGGGGTCCGGTAGCGCTCGTCCAGGCGGGCGAAGGAGGGGTGAAAGTAGCCGTCCTCCGCCAGGGTGAAGGGGAGGCGGGTCGAGGAGAGCAGGGTGCTCTGCAGGCCCAGGAGGACGGAGAGCATGGCGGCCCCGAACATCAGCAGCGCCAGGGTTTCGCCCCCCACGGTGCGGGCCGCCGTGACCATGTGGCCGGTCCGCCACTGCGCCCAGTCCGCTCCGGCGCCGATGGCGGCCATGGTGGGCAGCAGGAAGGTGACCATGGCCAGCGGCACCATGATGGCCAGGCCCCGCGGGAAGTTGCGTTCGGGCCGGTCGACCTCCTCGATGATGGTGGAGAGCTGTTCGTAGCCGGAGTAGAGCCACAGGCCGAGGGCGAGCCCCACGCCGTAGACCTCGCCCCAGGGCTTCCCCGGCGGGACGAGCGGCACGAAGGGATTGACGGCGGTGCGCGTGAACCCCAGGACGGTGAAGACGGCCACCGGCACGAGGACCACGACGAGCAGCATTACCGACAACTGCCCCACCACCTCGATGCCGCGCACGTTGACCCAGGCCACCAGCAGGAGGAAGAAGAGCGCCGCCAGCCAGTGGGCCCACCCGTGGGCCACCTGGGGGTAGACCTGGGCCGTGTAGTCGGCCAGGAGCACGGCGTAGGCCGCGTTCATGAGGAAGGTTCCGCACCAGTTCCAGAACCCGCAGAGGAAGCCGGCGAAATCGCCGAAGGCCGCCCGCGTCCAGCGGTAGAAACCGCCCTCCACCGGCATGGCCGTGGCCAGTTCCGAGGCGGCCAGGGACATGGGCAGGCTGAAGAGCCAGGGGACGACCATCAGGAAGAGGAGGGTCATCCCCGGGCCCGAGGTGGAGACCATCTCCTCGAAGCCGAATGGCCCCGCGGCGCAGTAGGCGTAAAGGACGGCGACGAAGGCGCCCAGTTTCAGTTTCCGGAAGCGCTTGTCTTCAGGAGCACCATTGCCCGGCTGGTTCGGCTTTTCGCCCATGCGCCCTCGCACGATGGCGGGCAGACGGCCTTGATCCGCCTATCCCCACCGCCCCGGTCCGATTCCCCCTGATCCCGTAACAATTTTCCCCTGAAACCGGGAGACCGTCAATCGGGATTTTCCCCGGCGACGGTTCGGATCCGGCTGCGCGAAAACAACAGAGTGACGGTTCCCGTCTCACGCCAAGTCGTTGAGACGCCAAGCCTCGCCAAGAAAGAGCCCAGGAATGGGCAACTTCGTCGTGCCTCTGCGCCTCCGTGAGAGCATTTCCGGAAAAGCTCTCACAGGGGCACGGAGCCGGGCACAAAGAGCCGCCTTGACATCGGGGCATTTTCACGGTATCAACGTTCTTCTCGGAGGGGCGCCATGACTGTTTCCACTTCCGTGAACAACCCTGCACCCGCCTTGTCCCGCGAGGCGATCGCGGCGCTGCCGAAGGTGGAACTGCACGTCCACCTGGACTGCTGCCTGAGCTACGACGCCGTGGCGCGGCTGGCGCCCGGGACCACCCGCGAGGCCTACCGGCGGGACTTTGTCGGGCCGGCGCGCTGCATCGACCTGGCGGCCTTCCTCCGGCACATCGACCGCAGCCTCGCCCTGTTGCAGACCGAGGAAGGCCTGCGGGTCGCCGTGGAGGACCTGTTCGGGCAGTTTGTCGCCGACCGCGTCCTCTACGCCGAGGTCCGCTTCGCCCCCCTGCTTCACCTCCGAAAGGGCCTGGCGGCGGACGTCGTCGTCGCCACGGTGGCGGCAGCCGTGGAGCGCTGCACCCTGGAAACCGGCGTGGAGGCGCGGGTCATCCTCTGCACCCTCCGCCACTACTCGGAAGCGCAGGGCCTGGAGACCGCCCGCCTCGCGGAACGCTTCCGCGGGACCGCCGTGGCGGCCCTGGACCTGGCCGCCGACGAGGCCGGTTTCCCCCTGCGAGAGCACGTGGCGGCCTTCTCCTTCGCCCGGGAGCGGGGGATTGCCCGGACCGCCCACGCCGGGGAGGCCCGCGGAGCCGAGAGCGTCCGGGAGACCCTGACGCAGCTGCGGCCGATGCGCCTCGGCCACGGCGTCCGGAGCGTGGAGGACCCGGCGCTGGTGGGGGAGTTGGCCGCGCACCGCGTCCACCTGGAAGTCTGTCCGTCCTGCAACGTCCAGATCGGACTCTTCCCCTCCCACGCCGCCCACCCGGTGGACCGGCTCTTCCGGGCCGGGGTTTCGGTGGGAATCAACACCGACAGCCGAACCCTGACCGACGTCACCCTGACGGGCGAGTACGAGCGGCTCCGGGACGCCTTCGGCTGGGGCCTGCCCGAGTTCTACCTGTGCAACCGGAACGCCCTGGACGCGGCCTTCCTGGACGACGCCGTCCACGCCCGGCTCATGGAGCGCCTGGAGGCCGGCTACGCCCCCGATTCCGCGGCGAGGTGACCCGTGATCGAATGGATCGGCTTCGACGCCGACGACACCCTCTGGCACAACGAAACCCTCTTCCACCTCACCCAGGAACGGTACGTCACGCTCCTGTCGGCGTACCACCCCCCGACGGAGATCGAGCGCAAGCTCTTCGCCACCGAGATGCGCAACCTCAAGGACTTCGGCTACGGCATCAAGGGCTTCACCCTCTCCATGATCGAGACGGCCATCGAACTGACGGAAGGCCGGATCCCGGCAGCCCAGGTCCGGGAGGTCCTCGAGTTCGGGCGGGCCATGATGCGCGCCCCGGTGGAACTCCTGGAACACGCCCGGGAGACGGTGGAGACCCTACACGAGTCGTACCCCCTTCTCCTCGTCACCAAGGGGGACCTCTTCGACCAGGAGTCCAAGATCGCCCGGTCGGGCCTGAGCCGGTTCTTCCGGGGCATCGAGATCCTGACGGCGAAAACGCCCGAGGCCTACCGGGACGTCCTGGAGCGCTACGGGATCGCCCCCGGCCGCTTCCTTATGGTGGGGAACTCCCTCAAATCCGACGTTCTCCCGGTGCTGGCCATCGGCGGTCAGGCCGCCCACGTCGAGTACCCCCTCTGCTGGGAGCACGAGAAGGTCACCGAGAGCGAGCTGGAGGGGAAGCCCTTCCACCGCCTCGCCTCCCTGGCGGACCTCCCCGCCCTGGTCGCCGCGATCGGGAGAGTGTGTTCAACCACTAATCTCACTAATTCACACTAATGATCAGACATATTCGAGGTCCGAACAGCCGAAGAAAGACTGAATTCACGGGGTTTCCGACGGTCCGGAGCGGCCCGACAGAGGAAGGCAGGAGTCATCACAGCACGAGGATCTCGAGGAGAACGGCTTTGACAACCACGGAAAAGGCTGCGATTGCGATACCGAAATCGATTCGCCCCCGTTGGGTTCTGGTCTGGACCTACAGCCTACAGCCCACAGCCTACAGGCTTCGAAGAACTCCATGACCGCCCGGGAGGTGTTGCTGGAGGTTTTCGGGTTTTCCGCGTTCCTGCCGCACCAGGAGGAGGTGGTGGACGCGCTGGTGGCGGGTCGCGACGCCTTCGTGGTGATGCCCACGGGCGGCGGGAAGTCCCTGTGCTACCAGGTCCCGGCGCTGGTCCGGCCGGGGACGGGCGTGGTGGTCTCCCCCCTGATCTCCCTGATGAAGGACCAGGTGGACGCCCTGCGAGCCAACGGCGTCCGGGCCGCCGCCTACAACTCGGCCCTGGGGGAGCGCGAGGCCCGGCGAACCCTGGCCCGCCTCCACGCCGGCGAACTGGACCTGCTCTACATCGCCCCCGAGCGGTTGCTGACCGACGCCTTCCTGGAGCGCCTGCGGGACCTGCCCCTCGCGCTCTTCGCCGTGGACGAGGCCCACTGCATTTCCATGTGGGGTCATGACTTCCGCCCGGAATACCTTGCGCTATCCCGCTTGCGGGATCTTTTCCCCGGCGTCCCCCTCGCCGCCCTGACTGCCAGCGCCGACCGGCAGACCCGGGACGACATCGTCCGCAAGCTCGGCCTGGAGGATGCCCTCAATGTCCTCGCCAGCTTCGACCGGCCCAACATCCGCTACGCGGTGGAGGCGAAGCACTCCCCGTTCCAGCAGTTGGTCAAGTTCCTGGCCGCTCGCCCGTACGACGCGGGCATCGTCTACTGCCTCAGCCGCAAGCGCACGGAGGAGGTGGCGGCAAAGCTCCGCGGACACGGGGTGAGCGCCTCCGCCTACCACGCCGGGTTGGCCGACGGGGTCCGGCGCCAGGTCCAGGAGGACTTCTCCCGCGACCGGGTGCGGGTGGTGGCGGCCACCATCGCCTTCGGCATGGGGATCGACAAGTCCAACGTCCGCTTCGTGGTCCACTACGACCTGCCGAAGAACGTGGAAGGGTATTACCAGGAAACGGGGCGCGCGGGGCGGGACGGCCTCCCCGCCGAGGCGCTGCTGCTCTACTCGCCGGGCGACCTGATGGCGGTGAAGGGGCTCATCGAGAAGGGGGAGAACCCGGAGCGCGTCCGCATCGAGCTGCACAAGCTGAACGCCATGGCGGGCCTGGCGTCGTCCGCCACCTGCCGCCGGCGGGCCCTCCTGGCCTACTTCGGCGAGGCCCGGGACGCCGACTGCGGCAACTGCGACGTCTGCTCCAGCCCACCGCGGCGTTACGACGCCACCGTGGACGCCCAGAAGATCCTCTCGTGCGTCTGGCGCACGGGGCAGCGCTTCGGCGTCAACCACGTCGTGGACGTCCTCCGCGGCGCCGACACGAAAAAAATTCGCGACTTCGGCCACCAGCGCCTGTCCACCTACGGGATCGGGAAGGACCGACCCGGCGAGGCCTGGAAGAGCCTGGTCCGGCAACTGGTTCACCTGGGGTACCTCGAGGTCGACCTGGAGCGCTTCTCGGCCCTGCTTCTCACGCCCGCGGCCCGGCCGGTGATGCGGGGAACGGTGGCGCTCGAGCTGACGCTCCCCGCCGAGGTGCTCGAGCCCCCGGCCCCGGGCGCCGCAAAGAAGCGGGGCAGGGCGGAGGCGGCGGTCGAGGCGGGGGTCTGGGCGGGAGCCGGGGCCGAGCCGGACGAGGTCCTGTTTCAATTGTTGCGGAAACTGCGCCGGCAGCTGGCGGAGGAGGAAAACGTCGCCCCGTTCATCATCTTCGGCGACGCCGCCCTCAAGCAGATGGCCGCCCGCCGCCCCGCGACCCTGGACGCCTTCGGCCGCACCCCCGGGGTGGGGGCGTTCAAGCTGCGCCGCTACGGCCCGGTCTTCGTCGAGTTGATCCAGGGCTATCTCCGCGAGACGGGGGGGTGAGCAGCACTCTGTCGGACCTGTCGGACCTGTCAGACTTGTCGGACTTGTCGGACCAGTCTGACGACCTGCAAAGCGGCCATGCACCCCCTCGCCGGATGCTCACTCCTTCCCCTGGCCCCTGGCGGGGGCCGCCGTCACTTCGCCATGAAGAGGATCTCCTGCTGCTCCGCCCGCTGGACGGCCTTGAAGAAGTCCCGGGCGTCCGGGTACCGCTCGACGGGCAGCGTCGTCCCCTTGACCTGGTACCTCTTCCGCACGACCAGCCGGTTGGGCGCCTCCTCCACGGCCACGGAGAAACACCCGAAATCGGTCTCCTTCCGGAGGGCCTCCAGGTTTTCCTCCACCTTCCAGCCCTCGGGGTAACGGATCGTGACCTCCTGGACGGAGACCAGGGCACTCCCCCCGAGGTCCACGGGCACCTGTCGCTCCGGCTTGGTCAGGACCGGTTTCCCGACGTCGATGACGAAGAAGGGCTGGAACAGCCACAGGCTCCCCGTGGGGCGAAGGACCCCGTTGGACTCCACGGTGTAGGCGATCACCAGGTCCTTTTCGGGGTCGAAGAGGTTCTTCCACTCCAGGGCGGTGAGCCTGACGTCGGGAATCCGCTGGGAGAGCCAGCCCTGCCACTTCTTCCGCCGTTCCAGCTCGGTGATCTCCCGGTAGTCCTGCCTCAGGCCGCCCATGATCCCGTTACGGTACGTCTCCACCACCTTGGCGGTGATGAACCCGGAAACCGCCAGGGTGACGTCCACCTTCACCTCCGCGCTCAGCTCGAGGTCCGGCGCGTCGATGGTCACCAGTTCCCCGCCCTGTTCCCTGACCAGCAGGCCTTTCGCCTGGCGCATCCCGGGCGGCAACGCGGGCCATCCCGCCGTTTCGCAGGTGGGGTCGAAGAAGCGGGTTGCCCCGTCCGCCGGTTTGAGGGCGACGATGCAGTGGTTGAAATCGGAAAGCGACGCGAAGTCGGGGTCCGGCCGTCCGTCCCCGCGGGAGCTGCACAGCACGGGCCAGGCCGGGATGCCCCGGCTCCGGAGCAGGTGCATCAGCAGAAAAGACTTTCCCTTGCAGTCCCCGAACTTCGACGTGCAGACCTCCTCGGAGGGGGTGGGGATCATGCCGCTGAGCCCGATGTGGACGGAAACGTAGCGCACCTGGGACTGCACCCAGGCGCAGAGGCGTCGGACCTTCTCGGGGTCGTCCGCCGCCCCCTCGCAGATTTCGTCCGCCAGGGCGTTCACGGACGCCGGGACGGGCCACCGGGCCGACGTGAGCCCGCGATACCAGTCCGCGGCCTCCGCCCAGGTCTTCGCCGCGAAGCCCGGCCGGAGGTGGAGTCGGACGGCCACCTGTTCGGCGACATCCCGCCGGGGCGGGAGGCAGGGTTCGTCCGTGGGGAGGGCCGCGACGTCCTTTCGGCGGAAGACCCAGGTCCCCGCGGCGGAGATGGGTTGAAAATCCTTGATGTTGTAAGCTTTCCAGGTCAATTCCGCCCCGGGGGGGACCCGGACGACGAGCTCGGAGTGGCGCGTGGGGATGTCGCCCTGGAACGACCAGCGCAGGAAAGGCGGGTAGTCCCGCTGCTCCGTCTCGTACTCGAAGCAGACGAACGCGCCTTTCCCCACGTTCGGCAGGGAGGCGACCCGCTTCTTGTACTCGGTGAACAGGCTGCTCTCCAGGAGTTGGGTTTCGGTGGTGTCCTTCATCTTGACCTGGGCCACCTTGCCGTTGGGTTCCTGCACCCAGCCCCGGAATTCCCGGATCTTGAGGTTCGGCCCCGCGGACAGGGCACGGACGCCATGCCGCTCCCCCTCTGCCGACAGGATGCGGAACGCTTCACGGACGGTCCGGGTCATCACGCCCTGGTCGTCGAACACGGCTTCGGAATAGTCCATCAGGCAGACGGCGTCGTGCTTGACGGGGTCGTATCCCGAGACGCTCTCGGCGGCGAGGGGAACGGCCCACTCGGGGAGCTTGTCCTCGGCCCTCAGCCCGGCGGGGGCCAGGGCCGCCAGGGCGACGAGCAACGAGGCGGCGAGGTGTCGGGTGCGTGCCTTCATGGCTCACTCCGGCCGCTTCAGGACGACAGTGGTCTCGTCCCCTTTGCGGGCGGCCTGGTAAAACCCCTTCACCAGGCCGTAGTGCGTCGCTTCGTAGAAGGCCCCCTTGCAGCGGAACTGGCGCTGGAGCTTGAGCGTTTCGCCCTCCATCGACGTTTTCAGGGAGTAGCTCCCCACGGGGTTGTCGAAATTGACGGGGTTGGGGAGCTGGTCACTGGTGACCCCCGTCGGCAAGGTGAAGGAAAGGGTGTCCTCGACGAGGTAGGGGTAGGACATGCAGACCGGGAAGCGGCGGGTGTCGGTCTTGAAGTAGTCCGTCTGGTTTTTCCCCAGGAGGGAAGGCTTGAGCAGGTAGCGTGTCCGGGTCTCGGCCAGGCAGTCGGGCACGGTGAACTCGGCGGTGATGGAGAGGGGGGCCTGGGGGTCGCGGAGGTTCAGGAACGCGTAGGCCGTCAGCTCAACCTTCTCGAAGTCCTTTTCGAGGTATTCCTTGACAAAGGTGCGGCGCTCCTCCTCCGTCTCGTCGTCCCAGTAGTTCCGGGTCATGAAGTCGGGGTTTCCAAAGTAGTCGAGCCGGAGCTTTCCCTTGAAGGCCCGCCCCTCGAAGGTGCCCTCGAGGGTGCGAACCACCCGGTTCTGCTCGGCTTTTCCCGGGGGGGCCAGCAGGATCTCGGCGCTCTCGGGGGAGAGGACGATGACGTCGGTGTCCTGCTTGTACCACGCCACCTGCCCGTAGTTGCAGTACGGGGTGGAGGGGTCCAGGTAGCTCCAGCCGCCCGCGTCCTTGACGGCCACCAGCGGCTCGTCGAACTGGTTGAGCAGGATCTCCCGCCGGAAGTAGGTGTCGTCGCGCCCGCAGGCCCAGGCCGGGTGAGCGTCCAGGTTGGCGGAGCGGAGGAGCGCGGTGCAGAGCAGCATGATGTCTCCCCGGTCGCCCTCGCCGTTCTTGATGACGTCGTCCACCTTCTTGTTCGCCTTCTCCTTCTCCTTGCTCTTCTCCTTCGCGGCCCGCTCCTCTTCACCTTCTCCTTGCTCTTCTCCTTCGCGGCCCGCTCCTCTTCACCTTCCCGCAAAAAGCTCGTGTTCTTGAAGTTTCGGACGACGTAGTCGTAGATCTTCCGGGCCGCGTCCTCCCCGGCGGGCTGTCCGCCCAGGATGGTGTCCCGCAGCTTGTTCACCGCCTCCTTGGACTTGATGAACTCGTAGGTTCTCTTACCCAGCTCTTTCCCGAACTGGTTCCAGAACAGCTCGATGTACCGGGCCTGGCCCTCGCGGGTCTTGAGGTCCAGGGAGGAGGCGTTTTCGACCTGCTGGAAAGCATAGTAACGGAAGAAGTAAACTCTCAACTCCTCCCCGGGCGGGAGGAAGTCGTCCTCGGGCTCGGGCGGGACGTTGACGGCCGAGTAACGGATTCGCCCGCCGCTCTCCTCGGTCCGCCGGGTGGACGCCTGCCGGTAGGTGTCCACCACGAAATTGTTGTAGAGCCTGACGTCGCCCTGGTCGAACTCGATCCAGGAATCCAGGCTCGCCAGCTGGTCCTCCTGGAAGGGCCAGCTGAAAACCACCATCTGGATCTGCTCCAGCGGCGCCTGGAGGAAAACCTCCACGATGGAGCCGGCCGAGACGTCGGGGAGGGCGAACACCTTCATCTGGCTCTTGTTCCCCTTCTTCTTGGCCACCACCTTCTTCATGATGTCGTCCTTCTGCAGCTCCACCGACGTGCCGTCGGGGCGAACCGTCCGGGCCAGGATCTTGCGGGTGTTCTCCGGGACCTGGAAGTTGGCGCAGTCCCGCCCGGCGTCGTTGAGCACCTTGATGGCGGCGTGGTAGCTGTAAACCCCCCCGATCACCTCGGCGTGCCGGAACAGGAAGATCGCCTTGGCGCCGGGCGCCACGTGGGTGTCCGTCATGGACAGCTCGTTCGGGGTGAAGACCGCCCACTTGCCCATCTCGACCTTGGCGGGCAGGGCCGTGCAGAGGGCGGCCAGGGCGAGAACGACCAGACTTTTTCGCATGATGATCCCTCCAGCAGTGAGTCCAGTGAAAGTGCCGGAGATGGGCGGGCGGTGGGCACGGATCGACGGCAAACCCCTTTTGTTTTCCTTCACGGTCCGCCGGTCGGCGCAACCGTCCCCCTCCCCGGAGAACAAGCGAAAGCATACGCGCCCGCTCGGGAGCATTTCAAGGGGAAAGCGTATCGCGCGACTGGGAATTTTGTCCGATTACAACAAGATTGTAAAGGGAGTCATCAATTCATAGCCCGACTGTGATATGATAGCCGGTCGAGGGAGCCATGGCTTCACGCACAACCATCGTCCTGGAGGATCGTGACCGGCTTCTCGATCTCATGGACGGGCGGGATTGAAGGCGGGCGACCGAGACGGGATACCTTACGATCCGATGCCCGGGACAGGTGGCCGATGCCCCGTTTGCGTTGCCGGTTTCCACTGGCTTTCATGGCGCTCGCCGGCGTTTTCTTCGCCGTGTGCCCCGCCGCGGGCGGCTTCGGAGTGCCCCTGTTCCGGAATCTCTCCGTCGATGACGGTCTCCCGGAGAACAGCGCCTGGGACCTGTGCCAGGACCGGCTCGGCTTCCTCTGGATCGCCACGCAGAACGGCCTCGTGCGTTACGACGGCTACCGCTTCGTCACCTTCAAGCCCGATCCCTCTCTCCGGAACGGAATCCGGGGACGCTCCATCTACGCCGTGGCCGAGGGGGCCGACAGCGCCATCTGGGTCTTCAACGAGCGGGGGCTGGAGCGGCTTGACCGGCGCAGCGGGACGTTCAGGCTCCACCCCCTCGACTTCCCCAACACCGACGACTTCCGCATCCTGCGGATCTTCGAGGACCGGCGGGGGAGAATCTGGCTTTTCTCCCGAAGCGGTCTTCTCCACCGGTTCGACCCCCTGTCGGGCAAGTTTCTCTCCTTTCGGCACGACCCGCGGGACCCCCGTTCACTCGCCCACTCGGAAGTGACCACGAAGGATTGCTTCCTGGAGACCAGCCGAGGGGAAATCTGGGTGGGCACCCGGGGCGGCCTTCACCGGTTGGATCCCCTGGCCGATGCGTTTGGCCGGGTCCCGCTCGGCGACGGCGCCGGGGCCATGGAGACCATCACCTGCCTGGCGGAGTCGATCGCTTCCCCGGGGACCCTCTGGGTCGGCACCGGGAGCGGCCGCCTGTTGAAAGTCAACGGGGGTGCGCCGGCCGGGCGGGCCGCCCTTCTCGAGGAGCACCGGTTGTCGGCCACCGCGGGGCAGGCCGCCACCACCTGGGTCACCGGCGTCCTCGAGGACCCTCGTCGGGGGATCTGGCTCACCACCACGTCCGGCCTGTTCCTCGTCGACCGTGACGGCCGGGCCCGGCCGATAGCCCGCGCGGGGCCCGGGAACGACCCCCCGTACGCTCTTGTCGGCCCGGTGATCGAGGATATCGACCGACGCCTCTGGTTCCGGTCCATGGACCTGAGAACCCTGTTCTTCTTCGACCCCGAAACCGGCCGCCTCACCCGCTACACCGGGGATTCCGGGGACCCCTCGGGCTTGCGGGCCGGCAACGGCCTGATGGCCCTTCTCCTGGATCGCAGCGGGGTCCTCTGGGTGGGCAGCTGGCTGGGGGGGCTGAACCGGATGGACCCCACCGGGGAGAACTTCCGGTGTCTGCGTCACGACCCCGTCCGCCCCGACAGCCTGGCCGACGACAATGTGCGATCCGTCCTGGCCGATCCCGAGGGCCGGCTGTGGGTGGGGACCGAGGGCGGGCTCGACCGCCTGGACCCGGACACGGGCCGGTGCGAACACCTGCGGGTCGCCCCCGACGGCCCGGAGCGTTCGGGCAACCGGTTGATCCGGTCCCTCTGCGCCGCACCCGACCGGACGCTCTGGATCGGGACCAACGGGGGCTTGCTCAACCTCGACCCGGCCTCGGGCAGAATCACCCGGCGGCTCACCCGCACCCGGACCACCCCGGACACCGAATTCCTTGGCCTCGTGGACCGCCTGGTCCGATCGCCGGGCCCGAGGGCCGCCATCACCGGCGCCGGGAACAACCTCGACGAGACCCGCTCCTTCACGCTGCCGGCGGAGACGCCGGTCCTGGTGGTCTGCGCCGGGGAGGCCGCCCCAACCCTCGACGACTTCGGCTGGCTCGAGGACACCGGGGGCCGGACCCTCTGGCAGTTCTCGCTCCGGTCGTCCCTTCACGCCGGCGGCGCCGGGCGCAACCGGGTCGACACCGCGGTGCTCACCCTGCCGGGTGGGACCTATCGCCTCCGGTACCGGTCCAACGCCGTCCACTCCGCAGCGGGCTGGGTCGAGGCGCCGCCGGAACGGCCCGGCTGGTGGGGGATCCAGGTCCTCCCCCTGGACAGTGCCTCCCGCGAGTCGATTCGTCGCCTCACCCGGGAGCGGGAGGACGACAGCTTGTCGAACGACTCGGTCCGCGCGCTGCTGGCCGATGCCTGGGGCCACCTCTGGATCGGGACTGCGAACGGCCTGGATCGCTACAACCCCCGAACCGGCCTTCTGCGCCATTTCCGGCGCCAGCCCGAGGCCCCCACGAGCTTGAGCGACGACAACATCACCGCCCTGCTCCAGGACCGCGCGGGCTTCCTGTGGGTCGGCACCAACGACGGGGGCCTGCACCGGTACGACCCGTTGACCGAGTCCTTCCAGCACTACCTCCCCCGACGCTGCGTCCTGTCGCTGTTCGAGGACTCCGCCGGCCGTTTCTGGGTGGGCACCTACGAGGAAGGGCTCTACCTCATGGACCGGCGGAACGGGACCTGGCGGAACTTCAGCGAAAAGGAGGGCCTGAGCAACGACCTGGTGTCGGGGATCCAGGAGGACCGGAAAGGCTTCCTCTGGCTGGCCACCGCGCGGGGCCTGTCACGGTTCGACCCCCGGACGGGTACGTTCCGTCATTTCGACGTGACGGACGGGATCACGGTCAACAACCGCCTCTTCACCCTGTCGAAAGGCCCCGGGGGTCGCCTCTGCGCCGGCGGCAGCCGCGGGCTCGGCCTGTTCGACCCCGACCGGATGAAGGACAACCCCTATCCGCCGGCCGTGGTGCTCACCGGCTTCCGCCTTTTCGGCAAGTCGGTTGCGCCTTCCGCCTCGGGCCCCCTGGCCGCCGACATCAGCCTGGCGGACGAGGTCCGGCTCTCGTGGGAACAGAATACCCTCACCTTCGAGTTCGCCGCGCTCCACTACAGTTCCCCGGCCCGAAACCGCTGCCGCTACCAACTGGAGAACTTCGACCGGGCCTGGATCGAGGCGGGCCCCGAACGCATGGCCCACTACACGAACCTCGACCCGGGGACCTACACCTTCCGCGTGCAGGGGTGCAACGGGGACGGCGTCTGGGACCTCGCCGGCCGCTCCATCCGGGTCGTCATTTCACCGCCGTTCTGGAAGACGATCCCCGCCTACCTGCTCTACCTCGCCGTGGCGCTTCTGCTCGTGGTCGGGACGCACCACCTGAGGGTCTGGAGGCTCAAGCGCAGCGAAGCCCTCCTCAAGCGGCAGGTGACCATCAAGACCGTGGAGCTGTCCCAGGCCAACACCCGCCTCTCCCGGGCCAAGGAGAGCCTGGAAAAGGCGATGGCGGACCTCTCCGCCAGCAATGCCGCCCTGGAGAAGGCCAACGAGGTCAAGGGCGAGCTGCTGCGCATGGCCGCACACGACCTGAAGAACCCGCTCACGGCCATCGTCGGGTTCACCAAGCTGCTCCGGCCCAAGCTGGCGGGGGAGCCGAAAAACCGGGAACGGCTCGACATCATCGGGGAATCGGCAGACCGGATGTTCCACCTGATCACGGAACTCCTGGAGACCGCCGCCATCGAGGACGGACGCCTGGTGCTCAACCGCGTGGCCCTCGATGCGGGCGACCTGGCCGCCGGCGCCGTGGAGGACGCCCGCCCGGCCGCCGGGCAGAAAGGCCAGACCCTCCACTTCACCGCCATGGGCGGCTGCCGGGTCGAGGCCGACCCCGGCATCCTCCGTCAAGTCCTGGACAACCTCGTCGGGAACGCCGTCAAGTTCTCCCCGCCCGACAAATCCATCTGGGTCACCGTCGAACGGGAGGACGGGGAGGTCCGGATCGGCGTCCGCGACGAGGGGCCGGGCCTGACGGAGGATGACCGGCGGAAGGTCTTCGGGAAGTTCCAGAAACTGTCGGCCCGACCCACGGGGGGCGAGTCCAGTTCCGGCTTGGGGCTCTCCATCGTCAAGGGGCTCGTGGAGCTTCACGGCGGACGGATCGGCGTGGAGAGCGAGGAGGGCCGCGGCGCCCTCTTCTGGGTCGCCCTCCCCTTGGCCCCGGCGGAAAGCCACCCCTCTCCGCCGACACCGGGCACCTGAGCGGGGAACCGCTTTTCGCATACCGGGCAGATTTCCGGGCTATTCCGAGCGTCGTGATCTGACACACGCGGGCTGCCCTGTCGCCGGGGCGGACCCGTCGCTGGTGACACACCCCTTCCGACGCGATCCGGCGGTTTTCGCACCGCACGCCGCGGGTCGAACTTTTTCCCGGTCCAGGCGTATCATATCCAAGAAAAACCCCGGTCGAAAAGAGGCGAGACCGGAACCCGGGGGGGAGATACCGCCCACGACGCCACGGGCGCCAGGAGAGCGACGTCATGTGGATCTTCACGAACCGCGGCTTCCTTTCCATCGTCGACGACCGGCACCAGAAGGGGAACCTCCTGGTCCGCGCCCGGAGGCGGGAGCACCTCGAGACCCTCTTCCCCGGCCGGGGGATTGCCGAGACCCCGGAGCGGGACTACCGGTTCCGGACCTCCGTTCCCCGGGCGGAGGTGGCGGAAACCCTCCGACGAGAGGTCGAATCCGTCGACTACCCGAACTTCAAGGCCTCGCTGGGGAACGAGGCGTATCACCAGGCTTGCCACGAGGTGTGGAAAGTCATGTTCAACTACCAGAACCGGAAGCTGTCCTGATGGTCCCCCGGCTCGTGCCGCCCCTCCTGTTCCTGGCCCTGGCCCTCGCCGCCGGGCCCGCTCCGGCCGGCGCGACGACCCCCTCCCCGGACCGGCCGGCCGGCCGGGTGCAACCGGGCCCGGCGCCGCCCCCGTTCCCGGTCGTCTTCGTCACGTACGTGACCACCCCGGGGCAGGACCGGGCCGCCGGGCTCCTCGTGGACAGCATCCGGGCCTTCGGCGGGCGCTTCAGGGCCGCTCCCGTCCTCGTGGTGCTGACGGACCCCGACGAGGTCCCCGCCCTCCGCCTGCGGTCTCGAAAGGACGTTCGCGTCGAGGAACTGCGGCTCGACGCGGCGGTGAACGCCTACCCCTACGCATCGAAAGCCTTCGCCGCCGCCCGGGCCGAGGACCTTTACGCGGGGAGCGCCCGGGTCCTCGCGTGGTTCGACCCGGAGACCCTCCTCCTGCAGGAGCCCGAACTCGACCTCCCCGACGGGGTCACGCTGGCCGTGCGCCCCGTCCAGGTCCGGAACGTAGGTCTCCCGTGGGACGCCCCGCCCGACGCCTTCTGGTCGGCCCTCTACGCGCGCTGCGGGGCCGAGCCGGGACGCGCCGTTCCGGTGGAGTCCTTCGTGGAGGGGCAACGCCTGCGGGGCTACCTCAACTGCGGCATCTTTGCCATCCGATCCGACACGGGGCTGCTTCGCGAGTGGGCGCGCCTCGTCGACGAGTGCCTGAAAGACGAGGCCTTCCAGCACTCCGCCTGCAGCGACGCCCCCCACCGGATTTTCCTTCACCAGGCGGTCCTGAGCGCCCTGGTGACCGCCCGGCTCACCCCCGACCGGATCCGGTTTCTACCCCACGGCCACGGCTACCCCCTGAACCTCCACGCCCGGCTTCCCGCGGAACGGCGGGCGGCGGCCCTTGGCCGGGTCGTCACCCTCCACCACGAGATGTGCATCGACGCCGACCCCGCCTGGGCGGACGCCCTGGTCCTGGCGGCGGGCCAGCGTGCACGGCTCGAGAAGATCTACCTGGAATCGCTGCGGGTCTCGGGGCCCATCTTCCGCGAGGAAGGCTCCTGCAACAGCTACCTGGTGAAGACGCCCGGCGGAAGCGTGGTGATCGACCCCGGCGGGGCATCCTCCCCGCAGAGCCCACTCCGGCGGGTCGCGAAAGGTTCCCCCCTGAAAGCCGTCCTCCTGACCCACGCCCACGAGGACCACCGGGGCGGGATCGCGTCGTGGAAGAACGGCGCCTCAACCCCCGTGGTGGCCCAGCGGGAGATGGTGGAGTTCCTGCGTTACCACGACCGGCTCCGGCCGTTCCTGGAGGGTCGCCGCGCCGCCCAGGGCGCTCAGCCGGTTCCCGCCCCCCCGGGGGCGGAGACTCCCGTCGAGGCCACGGTCCTCTTCACCGACCGCTACGTCCTGACCGTGGGCGGGATGCGCTTCGAGATGATCCACGTGGGCGGCGAGACGCCGGACCAGTCGCTGATCTGGGTGCCAGCCCTCAAGGCTGTTTTCATCGGCGACAACTACTACGCCTCCTTCCCGAACCTCTACACCCCCCGGGGGACGAAACCCCGGTGGGCGCTGGAGTACGTTGCCGCGCTGGAGAAGGCCCTGGCCCTGCAACCGGAGCTTTTGCTCCCCGGGCACGGGGAGCCGCTGGTGGGGCGGGACCTGGTCCGGCGGAAGCTGACCCGCTACCGGGACGCCGTTCGGAAGGTGCACGATGACGTGGTGGCGGGCATGAACGCCGGGAAGGACGTCTTCACCTTGATGCGGGAGGTCCGCCTCCCGCCGGAACTCGAGGTCCCGCAGTTCTACGGGCGGGTGTCCTGGTCGGTCCGGGGGATCTTCGAGGGGTACGCCGGGTGGTTCGACGGAAACGCGGCGAACCTGTACACCTTGCCCCCCGCCGACACCGACGCGGAGCTGGTCCGCCTGGCGGGCGGGGCGGACGCCGTCACCCGGCGTGCCGTGGAGGCGCTCGGGGAAGGGGATGCGGTTCGCTCGCTCCGCCTGGCGGACGCGGCCCTCGCCGCCGAACCGGGTCACGCCGGGGCGCTCGACGCCCGCCTGACGGCGCTCCGCGCGCTCCTGGCCCGGTGCACCAACGTTATCGAGCGCGGGTGGCTCCAATCCGCGATCCGCGAGACCGATCGGGCCATCTCTCGCTGGAAGCGATGACCGTCATCCCCTGCGCCGCCAGGTACCCTCCTGCCAATTTGCACAAGGAATGCTTCCCCTGGCTCTGGCCGTCCCTCCGGGCAGCGAGTTCTTGCCGGCGGCGCGCGGGAGGGCGCGACCCCAGCGCAACCCACGCGGTAGACGGCGCTGATGGGGCACCCTGCACGGAACGGCGCCTTGGCGAGAGCCGATCCGGATTTTTATCTCGCCAAGGCGCAAAGAACGCAAAGAAAAGATGATGGGTGCGGAATAATCGGCGCCGCGGAATACGCGGGAAAGGGGAGGCACGAACGCTTCGTGTCGCGCCGCGGGCCATGAAGGACCCGGCTTCCCCGCACCCTTTCGGGCTTACAGGGCGGGAATCAACAGGGACCCTTTCACGGATTCCTCGGGATTCCTCCGCGCAGGCTGAAGCCCGCGCCACAGCCCTTAGCGGCGCCGGATCCGCCCGCCGCCCCCGCCGCCGCCCCGGCGACTCCGCCAGCCGCCGCTGTCGGCGTCGAAGCGCCGGCTGCGGAACTCGCCCTTGCTCCGGGCTTCGTAGTCCCGATCGAGGTCGCGGGTCGCACCCCGGTCCCGGTGCCGAGCGGACGCGGGTTCCCGGGCGGCGTCGGAGGTACGGCGGTCCTGCCCGTCGGCCTTCGCGGCGGGGACATCCCGGTCGTGGCGGTCGCGGCCGTCGCCGGTCGTGGCGCCGTCCTTGGGCTGCCGGCCGCCGTCGGGCGGGTCCACCGGCTCCCAGGACCCGTCATCCCGCTTGGACCAGGTCTTCGTGTCCCGGTCGTAGTGGTAGACGTCGCCGTCCTTGGAGGCGTAGATGTCGTTCTTGCCGATGGCCGCGCCGTTGTGGGTGTCCCTGTCATAGATCACGGCGCCGCCCGCGCTCCCGTGGTCGCCCGAGTAGATGTTGCCGCCCTCGATCTTTCCGCCCGCGATCACCCGGCCGGTTTCAGGGTTGTAGGCGGCCCCGCCCTTGGCGTTCACCCAGTTCCCGGTGTAGACGTTGGTGTCGCTGATGCGCCCGGCCCGGCTGTAGGTGCCCGTGCTGGGGTTGTAGCCCCGGTAACGGGCGCTGCTGCCGATGTTGCCGGTCCAGGGGTTGGCCCAGGCCGCCCGCGTGCCGTGGAAGGCCACGTCCCCCCACCGCCCGTAGACGTTCACCGCGGCGAAGCCGCCCCAGGCGCCCCAGCCCCAGGCGGGGTACCAGGGGCCGTACCAGCCCCACCACGGGCCCCAGTACGGGTGGTACCAGCCCCACCCGTAACCGACGCCGAACCCGATGGCCCAGCCGCAGCCGGAGGTCCAGACGAAGGTGGCGCCGTAGCCGTAGGTGCAGGGCCAGCCGTACCACCAGGCCCCGACGTAGGGCGGGTAGTACCAGCCCGAGCCGTACACCACCACCTTCTCGGGGGTGACCACGGTGCCGTAGTAGCCGGGTGTGTAGCCGACGTAGACCACGGTGTCGGTGTACCCGTAGATCCGCACGTAGGTGACGTAGTGGAGCGGGCTGTTTACCGGGATGGCGTAGATGGCCGCGGGGACCGAGGTCGCCACCGCCCACGGCCCTTTCGGGACGGAGGCCGTAAACCAGACCGCGTTCTCCAGGGCGTAGAAGGCGTCCGGGGACACCCGGATCACGGGGGTCCGGGCGTTGACCGCGTACTTGAGGTTTGTCCCCTCGATGTCCTTGAATTTCGGGTCGCCGTCGTACTTCACCTCCAGCTTGGCTGCGCTGCGCGTGATGGTGGCCGTCTGGGGGATGGAATTGGCGATCAGCGCCTCCTTGGCGGGGCCGGTGCCCGGGATCGAGGCCAGCACGCCTGACTTGGCGTGGTCCAGGGGGATGCGGGCGAAACCGGCGGGGAGCTGGCTCCCGGCCACGAACTCCCAGGGCCCCGCCAGGGCTGTTGACCGGAACCAGCGGCCGGAGAGGAGTACGTAATAGTGGGAAGTCGCCGGGTCCGTGAACAGGTTACTGCCCGTGTTGGTCACCCAGAGGAGACCAGTGCCGGGGATGGCCTCGGTCTGCGGCGTACCCTGGGTCTGGATCAGTTCCGCGGGGACGAGGCTGACGAGGATGGCGGGGACCTTGCCGCTCCTGGCCGCCAACTCCAGGGTCATCTTTTCCCCGCTGTCACCTTCCAGGGGCTGGCCTTCCAGAACGTCGACCTGGCCGGCGGCAGTGGCGGCGGCCAGGGCCTTGGCCAGGCTCCGGGGCGCTTTTTTCACCGGCGCCCAGCCCCCGTCCAGGGTTTTCGCACTCATCCAGCCGTCCATGATGCGCAGGTAGTAAACGCCGTCCTTGGGGTCGTTGGCCAGGAGCACCCGCGTGTTGATGACGCGCTGGAGCCCGGTGCCCTCCATCGGCCGGAGGACGGGTTCCCCGTCCACCAGGACCAGCAGGGCGGGGGTCATGCTGAAGTAGACCCTGGGCGGGTCGTTCCGCACGGCGTGGGTCTCCACCGGCGGCGCGCTTTCGGACGCCGCCAGGGCCGCTTCGAGGCGGTCCAGGGAGATCACGCGATCCTGCCTGGAGAGCCCTTTCTGGAGCGCGGCCCCGTAGGCGCCCGCCTGTGAAGGCTGCGTGGGGAAATCCGCCTTGACGAGGTTCAGGTTGTCCAGGTCCACCAGGCGGTTGACCTTGTCCACCTCGGTCCGGGCCGTGAACCAGATGACGCCGTAGTGGGCCGGGTCCTGGGTGCCGGCGGGGATGACCCCCACGGCCGCCCGGGCTTTCAGCAGGGTGTCGGTCCACGCCTCCAGCTGCGGCTGGAACAGGCGAAGGGTGACTTCCCCGGCCGGGATGTCGCGGGGCCAGCCCGGGTCCGACAGCGGTTCCTGCGCGGCCGGGGCCGGCCCAGCCGGGGCCTGTCCGGGCGGCGCGGTCTGTCCCGCGGCCGGGAGGGAGGCGGCCAGGAGCGCCGCCAGGGTCGTCAGCAACAACACCAGGGTTTTACGTCTCATGCGATTTCCTCCGAGAATTTCGTTCCGGGGCGGTCTGCCGGGCGCCCGGGTCCCGTGCAAGGCGTCTCTTGCTTATAACACATATCCCCCTGCAAGGAAAACGACGGTTGGGAAACGGTGCCGCGAAGCGTGTCGCAGCCCCCGCAGCGGCAGCGAAAAGGCGCACTATCGCAGTCCGAAGCACTGGGGGTCGTCGGCGAGGAGGTCGCCGGTGAGGGCGGCGGCGAGGGCCCGGCAGCCGGCGCACCCGGTGACGGTGCAGCCCCCGCAGCGGGGGCCGTCGAGGCGGGGTTTGACGCGATCCGCGGCGTAGGGTTTCAATCGCTCGAGGATCACGGGGAACGCGTCCGCCAGGACGTTGCCCAGGGGAACGGGCAAGCGTCGGCAGGGGTAGACCGTCCCGTCGGGCATGAGGCCCATGGACGTCTCGCCCAGGTTGCACAGGGCCCCCACCAGGGGCTCCTCGGGGTCGTCCAGGCGGAACCACCAGGCGCGGTACGGTAAAAGCTCTTCAACGTCGGCGTCCACGCCCGCCCGGTCCGCCAGGGTGGCCGTCACCCGCCGCCAGTCTGCCGCGGAGAGGACCTGGTCGGCCATGGCGCGCCCGGCGCCGAGGGGGACGAAGCGCTCGAAAATCACGCCGGCGGCGCCCGTACTCCGGGCGAAACCGAGGAGCCCGTCCACCGCGTCCCGGTTGTGGCGCCCGAGCGTCGCCATCAGCACCACGCCGACATGCGGCAGCATCCGGCGATAGGCGGAGATCCCGGCCCGGACCCGCTCCAGGTTCCCCCGGCCCCGGATCGCGTCGTTGACGGCGTTGACGCTGGCCTCCACCGAGACCTTCAGGTATCGGAGCTTTCCGAGGCTTGCCAACTCCGCCAGGAGGTCCTCCCCCGCGATGGTGCCGTTGGTGATGAGGTTGATCTCCAGGAGGTTGGGGTAGCCTTCCAGGTGGCGCAGGAAGGGCGCGAGGTGGGGGACCAGGAGCGGCTCCCCGCCCGTGATGTTGACGGAGACCTCCCGGTTTGGCAGGGAACCGAGGACGGCGTCCGCCATGCGCTTCAGCACGTCGAGGGGTCGCTCGCCGGCGGGCGAGAAGTCGTCCTGGTAGCAGTGGACGCACCGGAGGTTGCACCGGTCGGTGAGGTGCCACTGGAAACCGAATTCCAGGGGCTCGCGGGCCGGTTCGAGTTCGACGGGTACCATGGGCCTCCTCTCGTGGCCGCCGTTCCTGGGCGGCCCCGACATTTTGCCCCAGAACCGCCGCCGCATCAAGACCCGCTGTCAAGTGAACGGGACAACTCTCGTGGCGAATCGGAAACATCTGACCGGTCCGACTTGTCCGACTTGTCTGACTTGTCTGACTTGTCTGGCGCCTTCGAGGCTTTCCGCGCGGTGACCCCCGAGAATTTGTGTTTCCCCGCCTGCCGTTTCGGTCTATAATGTGCGCTTATCTTTGGGCGGAGGCGCACCATGCCGGGGTGGATCAAGGGAGTGTTCATGGTTTCCGCGTCGTTGACGGTCTTTCTCGTCTTCGGGGTGCTCTGGAACCAGGTGGCCGCCAAGGACGAGGATTACAAGAACCTCGTGGTCTTCAACGAGGTGATGCGGAAAGTTCAGGATTCCTACGTGGAGAAGCCCGACCTCCGGAAGCTGACACTCGGCGCCCTCCGCGGCCTCGCCTTTGGCGTGGACGTGTTTTCCTGCTACCTGAGCCCCGAGGAGAAGAAGTTCGTCGATGCCCGCAAGGAGTTCGCCGCTTTCAGCACGGGGATCATCCTCGCGCCGCGAAGCGGGTTCTACCGTGTCATGGCCGTTCGTCCCGGGTCCTCGGCGGAAAAGGCCGGCATCCTTCCCGGGGACCTCCTGGAGGAGATCGAGGGGCGCGGGACCAGCGAGATGCCCCTCCCCTACGTTCAGGCGATGCTCACCGGCCCGGCGGGGTCGGAGGTGAAGGTGGGCATCCAGCGGGGGCAGGACGACGACATGCGGGAACTGGCTCTCAAGCGGGAGTCCTTCACTCCCTCGGCCCCGGAGTTCCGCATCCTCGAGCCCGGTTACGGCTACCTGAAGGTCAGGGAGATCCACGACAAGGCGACCGACGAGGTCCGGCGGGCCCTGAACACCCTGGTCAGCAGCGGGGTGAAGCATCTCGTCCTGGACCTGCGGGACTGCTGCACCGGCACCGTCGAGGAGGGCCTCGACATCGCCAACCTCTTCGTCGCGAGCGGGACCCTGGCCGTCCGCCTCGTGCACGGCGGCGACCGCGCCGCCCTTCCCGCCGCGCCCGAGAAGGCGGTCTTCACCGGCCCCCTGGTGATCCTCGTCAACGGTTTCACCTCGGGGCCCTCCGAACTGGTGGCCGCCGCGCTCAAGGACAACGGGCGGGGCAGGCTGGTGGGTCTGAAGACGCTGGGGACGGCCTCGGAACAGAATTGGCAGGACCTCCCGGACGGCAGCGCGCTCTACCTGACCTCCGCCCGCTACCTGACCCCCTCCGGGCAGGCGATCACCCACGAGAAATACAACCAGGCCGGTATCCGGCCGGACCTCAAGTCCCCTCCGGAGGACTTTGCCCTCTCCCTCTACATCGATTACGAGATGTCCACCGGCGACGAGTCGGTGTCCCTGTACCGGAAGTACGTGGACAGCGTCTACGAAAAGCAGCTCGAGCAGGCCGTGGACCTGCTCAAGAACCCCGAAAAGGACCTCCGCGCCAGCGTCGTGGAGAACTAGGCCCGACGGCCCAGGGTGACCGATGGATCTCACCTTCTTCACGGATCGTTTCGGGCCGCAGTCCGAGGAGATGGAGCTGCTCCGGTCCATCGACCCGCACCGTCTGCCCCGCCACGTCGCCGTCATCATGGACGGGAACGGGCGGTGGGCGGCCCGCCATGGCAAACCCCGCGCGGAGGGCCACCACGCCGGCGCGGAGTCGGTCCGGCGCATCACCGAGACCGGGGCGGCCCTCGGCCTGGAGTACCTCACCCTCTACGCCTTCTCCGTGGAGAACTGGAAGCGCCCCAAGACCGAGGTCCGCGACCTGATGAGCCTGCTGCGGCGTTACAGCCGCGAGGAACTGCCGACCCTGATGCGGAACAACATCCGGTTTCGGACCGTCGGCAAGCTCTCGGACCTGGGGGCGGTCACCCGTCGGATGGTGGCGCACACCGTGAGGACCACCGAGGGAAACACCGGCATGGTGCTCAGCCTCGCCCTCAACTACGGCGCGCGGACCGAGATCGTCGATGCCGTGATCGCCGTCGCCCGGGAGGTCCGGGCCGGGCGGCTCGCCCCCGACGCCATCGACGCCTCCGTCGTGGAACGGCACCTCTACACCGCGGGCATCCCCGACCCCGACCTCCTGATCCGGACCAGCGGCGAGTATCGCGTGAGCAACTTCCTGCTCTGGCAGATCGCCTACACCGAGTTTGTCATCCTGCCCGTCCTCTGGCCCGACTTCCAGGCCGTCGACCTCCTCCGGTCCATCGGGGAGTTCCAAAGACGCGACCGCCGGTTCGGCGGCGTGACGCAGGCCTGACCCATGCTGACGCGGATCCTGTCGGCCCTGGTCCTGATCCCCCTGGTCCTTCTGGTGGCCTACCGGTGCTCCCCGCTCGCCTTCGCCCTGGTGGTGACCGGGGTCGGGACCCTCTGCTTCCACGAGTTCCAGGGCATGGGCCGGGAGCGGATGGGGGCCTCGGGCGGCTGGGCGCTCACGGTCGTCGCGGCGGCGGCCGGCTTTTTTGCGGTCTACCCGGCCTTTCCGGACCACCGGTCGGTCTCCGCCGCCGCGTTCTTCCTCGTGGCCGGGGCCCTGGCCGTCGCCCGGGGGCGCGGGCCCGGGGAGGCCCTGGGGCGCCTGGCCTGGCCCGCCGTGGGTTTCCTGTACATCTTTGTGCTGTTCTCCTGGCTGTACGACATCCGGTTCGGTCTCTCGACGGACCGCGGGCCGCTCCTGCTGGTCCTCTTCTTCCTCGTCCAGTGGCTGGGGGACTCCTTCGCCTACCTCTCCGGCCGCCTCTTCGGCCGGCACAAGCTCTGCGAAGCGGTCAGCCCCAAGAAGACCGTGGAGGGGACCCTCGGCGGCCTGCTCGGGAGCGCGGGCGCCGGCGTCGCGGTGGCCCTCGCCGGTTTCCCCGAGAGGGCGTGGTGGCCGTTCGCGGCCGCCGCGGTCTTCCTGGGGGCGGCGGGCCAGGTGGGTGACCTGATGGAGTCCCTCTTCAAGCGCTGCTGCGGCGTCAAGGACTCCTCCGGGCTGATCCCGGGGCACGGGGGGATGCTGGACCGGATCGACTCCCTGCTGTTCACGGCCCCGGTTTTCTACTTCCTGATGGGGATGGTGTTGAAACACGCATGAGCCAGATTTCCCGGACCCTTGCGATCCTCGGTTCCACGGGCTCCATCGGCCGGAGCACCCTGGAGGTCGTCGGCCGCCGAGCGGGGGACTTCCACGTGGCCGGCCTGGCCGCGGGCCGCAACGTGGAGGAACTGGCCGGCCAGATCGCCCGGTACGGGCCCCGCCTGGTCTCGGTGGCCACCCCCGAGCGGCGGGACACCCTGCTCCGCCTCCTGCGCGCCCGCGGTTTCGACCCCCGGGTCCTGGACATCCTGGTGGGACAGGCGGGCGCCGAGGCCGTGGCGATGCTCCCGGAGGCGGACATCGTGGTGTCCGCCATGGTGGGTTTCGCCGGCCTGCGCCCAACCTGCGCAGCCGTCAACGGGGGGAAGACCGTGGCCCTGGCCAACAAGGAGACGCTCGTCGCGGCCGGGGGCCTGGTGATGGCGGCGTCCGCGGCCTCGGGCGCCCGGGTCCTCCCGGTGGACAGCGAGCACAACGCCATCTTCCAGTGCCTGGCGGGCCAGGACCCCCGCACGGTGGAGCGGCTGTGGCTGACCGCTTCCGGGGGGCCCTTCCTGCACACCCCCGAGGAAGCCTTCGCCGGCATCTCCGTGGAGGAGGCGCTGTCGCACCCCACCTGGAAAATGGGCCGCAAGATCACCGTGGACTCCGCCACGCTGATGAACAAGGGGCTGGAGGTCATCGAGGCCCACTGGCTCTTCGGGATGCCGCCGGAGCGGATCCGGGTGGTCGTGCACCCCCAGTCGGTCATCCACTCCATGGTGGAGTTCCGGGACGGCTCCTTCCTGGCCCAGCTCGGTATCACCGACATGAAACTGCCCATCCGCTTCGCCCTGGACTACCCCGAGCGCAGCGACACCGACCTGCCGCGGCTCAACCCGTTCACGCTCCCGGCGCTGGAGTTTCAGGAGCCCGACACCCGCAAGTTCCCCTGCCTCACCCTGGCCTGCCATGCGCTGGAAGCCGGGGGCACCGCCGCCGCCCACCTGAACGCCGCCAACGAGGTGGCCGTATCCGCGTTCCTGGACGAGGTGATCCCCTTCACCGCCATCCCCGAGGTGATCCGGCAGTGCCTGGACCGTCTTCCCCCCGGCCCCGCCGACACCCTGGAGGCCGTGGAGGACGCGGACCGCCGGGCGCGGGAGACCGCCCGAACCCTGATCCAGGAGGGAATCGCTTGAACGTCCTGATCAACCTGGTCTCCTTCGTCGTCATCCTGGGCATCATGATCTTCCTGCACGAGCTGGGGCACTTCCTGGCTGCACGGGCGTTCCGGATCCGGGTGGAGATCTTCTCCCTGGGTTTCGGAAAGCGGCTCTGGGGCTTCACCCGGGGCGGGGTGGACTACCGCGTTTGCGCCGTCCCCCTCGGGGGGTACGTCAAGATGTCCGGCGAGCACTTCGGGGAGGACCTCTCCGGCGACCCCGACGAGTTCCTGTCGCGCCCCCGGTGGCAGCGGGCGGTAGTGACCGTCGCCGGACCCTTCATGAACCTCTTCCTCGCCGTGTTCCTCCTGTGGGTCAACTACATGGTGGGCGTCGAGGTGCCGGGTTTCTACCACGCCCCGGCGAAGGTGGGCCTGGTGGCCGCGGGGTCCCCCTCCGCCGGCCAGGGGATGGAACCCGGCGACGTCATCGTCTCCGCCAACGGGTCGCCTGTGAAATCCTGGGCCGACTTCGTCATCCAGTCCGTCTCCCTGTCCAACCAGGACGTGAACCTCGTCCTGCGGCGGGACGGGAACGAGTTCTCCCGCCGGGTCCGCTTCGGCGAGACCGTCACCGACCCGTCGGAGATCTCGGGGATCTACCCCTTCGTCCCCGCGCGGGTCGAGTTGGTGGTGGAAGGGTCCCCGGCGGCCCGGGCCGGGCTGAAGGCGGGCGACGAGATCCTCTCCGTCTCCGACGGGAAGTCGGTGGTCCGCGGGTACATGGCCTCTTCCCGGATGATCCGGGAGCGGGCGGGCGAGGTGGACTATCCCGCGCTGGGCGAGTTCCTCTTCCGCGCGGTGACGCCCCCCGTCGGGGTCTCGCTTCCCCCCGGGCTGATGCCCGTCCCTCCGGACGGGACGCCGGGCAACCCCTTTGCCCGCGTCTGCACGGGCCGCCCCCTGCGCCTGGAAGTGCTCCGCGACGGCCGGGCTCTGCCGATGCAGTTGGTCCCGGCGGCCACCAGCGGCGAGGACGGCCGCGGGCTCGCGGGGTTCCAACTCGACTTCCAGCTGGTCTCGGAGCGCCATGGCCCCTGGGCGGCCCTGACCAAGTCGGTGAAGGACAACCTCCAGTTCGTGGCCATGACCTACCGGATTCTCGCCAAGGTGATCTCGGGGACCCTGTCCATCCGGCAGTTCTCGGGGCCCATCGGGATCGCCCGCGCCTCCGGAGAGGCGGTCAAGACGAAGAACCTGGTGGTCATCTTCAACTTCATGGCCCTCATCAGCATGAACTTGGCGGTCCTCAACCTGCTCCCCATCCCGATCCTGGACGGCGGCATGCTCTTCTTCCTCCTCCTGGAGATGATCTTCCGCCGGAACATCCCCCTCTGGGTCAAGGAGAAGGCCGTCACCGCCGGCCTCTTCCTCCTGCTGGCCTTCATGGCCGTGGTGGTCTTCTTCGACGTCATCAAGGCGTTCCAGTGATCTCCGCAGCGTGCGGCGACACGCTCCATGGCGCCCCTTTGGACGGTGCCTGGGCCGGTTCAGGGTGATCGGAAACACCTCTTCTCTGTGCCTTCGTGCCTTCGTGAGAGACCTTCCGGAAGCCTTCTCCAGGAGGTAGGGGACCCGGTGAAGGCAAGCTTTCGTGCCCTGGGCCGAATCCCCGGCAATCCGTATTTCTTTGCGAGCTTGGCGCCTTGGCGAGAGCCAGATCCGGATCGATTCTCGCCAAGACGCCAAGCTCGCAAAGGAAGACCGCATCGGGCGCTACTTCCGCACTCGGCCGACGCTTCGAATGATCAATCCCGCTATCTTGCGCGATTTGGCAAGGATTTTTCTTTGGTGCGGGGTCGGCGGGGTCGCCGTCCAACCGACCCGAAACGCCATTTCGCAACCGATTCTTTCCAAATCGGTTGCGAATTTGTTTCTGGAGAGGTACTGATCCCCTTTCGACTGCGATTGCGATAGCGATACCGATTGCGATACCGATTGCGATACCGATACCGATACCGACCCCGATGGGACCCCCCCCTCCGGACCTACAGCCTACAGCCTAAACCCCTTCCCCCAAAAACCCCGGCTCCCCGCGGGGGGAGCCGGTCTTCGCACTGATCGTCGAGGCGCCGCGCTTACGGCAGCTCGGTGTGGCCGGGGAAGTTCCCCTGGTTGAGGGTCACCCACACTGGGTCCACGGTGCCGAGGTACAGGTCCCCGATCATCCCCGTCCCGGAAAGGTACCAGACCACCGTGTCGCCCGACATGGCGTGGCGCCACAGGATGTCCGCGTAGGCGTCGTTGTTGAAGAAGCCCACGCCCTTCACCTTCCAGTTCAGGTCACCGATCCCGCCCAGGAACGTCGTCCCGGACACCGTCCCGCCGTTGTTCAGGAACCACACCGAGAGATCGCCCGACGTGGCGTTGCGCCACAGGAGGTCGTCGATCCCGTTGCCGTCCACGTCGCCGATCCCCGTGATCTTCCACGTCGTGTCCACGGTTCCCGGCGACATGTCGCCCTGCCAGCCGTTCTCGTCCTCGAACCAGATGGACAGCACGCCCGTGGTGGCGTTCCACCACAGCACGTCGGCCCGCCCGTCGTTGTCGAAGTGGCCGGAACCCACCGCCTTCCACTCCATGGAGCTGATCCCGCCCGCGAAGGTGGAGCCCAGCACGCTCACCGTGTTGGACATCAGCCACACCGACAGGTACCCGTCGTTGAAGTTGCGCCACAGGAGGTCGGCGTTGCCGTTGGCGTTGAGGTCCGCGGCGCCGAGCACCCGCCAGCCCGGGTCCACGGAACCCAGGGAGACGGTGCTGTCGTAACCGGAGGCGCCCATGAGCCAGATGGCCAGGTCGCCGGTGGAAACGTTGCGCCAGACGAGGTCGGCGCGGCCGCTGCTGTTGAAGTCGCCGGAGCCGAAGACCTGCCAGTTGCCGTCGCTCACGGTTCCGGTGAGGGGGCCCGCCGAAGCGCCGGCCGGGGTGACGTACCAGTCGCCCAGGGCGCCCGTGGTGCCGTTGCGCCACAGGATGTCGGTGTAACCGTCGCCGTTGAAGTCGTAGGGGTCCGCCGCCGCGGGCACGGAGGTGCAGCAGACGTAGCGGATCACCGCGAGGTTGTCGACATACCATCCGGTGTCACCGGAGGAGGAGTCGCAGCCGAGGCGAAAGCGGAACTTCACGCTCTTGCCCGCCGCGGCGGCGGGAAGGTTCACCTTGACCTGGGTGAAGGCGGCAAGGTCGCCGCACCACGCGGAGCGGCCGCCCAGCGGGTTGGAGTAACCGGTGGAGAGGGTCGCGGTGTACCCGCCCGAGGCGAAGGAGCCGCCGGCCGCCAGGATGTCCGTGAAGGCGCCGCCGTCGATGGAGATCTCCAGGACGCCGCCGTCCCAGCTGGAGCCCTCGAAGGCGTACTTGTGCCAGAAGGTCAGCTGGTCCCCGGCACTGATGGCGATCGAGGGCGTCTCGAGCCGGCTGTCGGTCACGACGTTGGCGTCCACGATGAAGGCCGCGTTGGGTGCGGAGTTCGCGGACGCGCTCGACGTCGCCCACGTGGCGGACCCCGACGCGACCGTGGCGGACCAGCCCGCGGGGAGCGTCGGCGCCGTCACGGCGTCGAAATTCTCCGTGAGGGCCGTCTGGGTGGCGCCGGTCACCAGGGTGGCGGAAACGCCGGGGAGGTTCGTGGCGCCGTCCTGGAGCGCCAGGGTCATGGTCACGGTCCCTCCGCAGCTCACGGAGGGGGATACGGTGAACGAGAAGTTTCGCGTCGCGCTGCTCCCCGCGGCGACGGCGCCGTAAGACACCGGCCCCGACGGGGCGGTCACGCCGCCGGTGGCCTGGAGGGTGGCCGTCAGGTTGGTGAAGGCCGTGGCGGTCTTGTTCTTGAGGGTGACGGCGTAGGTCACGGTCTCGCCCGGGTCGGCGGCGGAGTTGGCCGGCGTGCACCCCTCGGCGGACAGGGCGCTGCCCGTCAGTTCCACCGGGTCGATCCAGGCCATGTGGGCCAGCATCCCCACGGAGGCTTTCACGAACTGGGTGAAGAAGGTCATGTTGAGGGTGGGGAGCGTGTCGTTGACGGTGTGGTAGTAGTCGCAGAAGTCGGCGTCGCTCTCGATGGCCAGGATGGCGGGGTACTGCTGGTTCCAGAACGAGGCGTGGTCGCTGGCGGTGGTTCCGTTGGCGATGATGCTGGGGGTCAGGCTGACCCCGTAGGTGGCGATCACGTCCGCCAGGAGCTGGGCGAGGGCATTGCAACCCGCCGGGGAGGCCTTGGAGTGGATGTCGATGTCCGGGCCGCCGGTGGAATCCCAGGCGATCATGTCGAGGTTGAGGACCCCCTTGATCTGCATGCCCAGGCCGGCGGCGTACTGGGCGTATTTCCCGCTGCCCACCAGGCCCTGTTCCTCGCCGGCCCAGAGGGCGAAGATGATGGAGTAGTCGAAGGTGGCGTTCTTCATGAGTTGGGCCGCCAGCAGGACGGCGGCCGACCCGCTGGCGTTGTCGTCGGCGCCCGGGGCGGTGGCGCCGGAAGGCATGTCGTCGAGGTGGCCGCAGATCATGACGTACTGGTCCGGGTAGGTGGACCCGACCTTCTTGCAGATGACGTTGCGGGACCCCGCGCCGGTGTAGTTGTAATACTCCGGGCTGTACCCCAGGGACTGGAAGTACTCGTAGGCGTACTGGGTGGCCTTGGTGATGTTCTCCGTGTTGAGGGAGTACCGCGAGACCAGGGTGTAGGGCGAGCCGCCGATGCTGACCGAATTCACGCCGCTCAGGTTGGCCACGAGGGTGTACAGGTCGGAACTCGTGACGGTGCTCATCAGGCTGGCGACCCGGTCCTGGTAGGTGATCCCCGCCAGGGTCCGGTCCGCGGCCCGGGGCTCGACGGCTTTCGCGTCCAGGGTGACCCGCGACAGCTCGAAGCCGGCTTCGGCCAGCCCCATGGCCCGGGACTCGCTCATGCTGACCAGGTACTCCCGCCCCTGGCCGAAGAGGACCCGGACGTCGAAGGGGAAGACGTCCGCCGTCCGCCCCCCTCTTCCGTGGATCAGCCAGTAGTCGTCCGCGGAGATGGTCGCGTCCAGCTCGGTGACGGGGGTCCCGGAAGCGGTGAGCCGGAGCCCCTGCTCGGGGCTCACGGCCGCGAGGAGGGCCCCGTCGGTGAAGTAGGCCAGGAAACGGCCGCCGGCCTTGGCGAGATCTTCGGGGGAGGTTTTTTCGACGCGGACCAGGCGGTGGCCGCGCAGGGCCGCCAGGTCGTCCCAGGACGACGCGGGCGCGGCGGGTAGGGACGAGATCAGCAGTCCCGCCAGGGCGATGAAAGCCAGGTTCTTTACGTGTCGTGTCATGCGTGCCACCTTTTCTCGAAGCGGTTCGGGCAATAAACCCTGGATTGTACCTTGGAGGACACGAAAAGGGAACACCGAAAAGAGGAAAATCGTCAGAACCCGCTGCGGGTGACGGTGCCGTCGGGGGCGATGACGATCTCGGCGTCGGGCAGGTCTTCCAGGTCGCAGGGGGTGTATCGGTCCGTCAGGAAGTGCACGGCCTGGTTTTCCGAGCCCCGGAGGTCGTGGGCGAAGTGGCGCATCTCTTCGTACGGCCCCGCCACCAGGATGTCCGTCATCGCGAGGATCGCCGGACCGTGGGGAAGCCGTTCGATCTCCTCCCGAGAGTAGCCGGAGAAGAGGACCACGGAAAGGCTTGTTTCACGCCGCAGGTCTGCCAGGAAGTTCATCAGGGCCTCGGGCTGCTCCAGGGGTTCCCCGCCGCTGACGCTGACGCCCTCGATCGCCCCCGCCCCGTCATCCGTTGCCGTTGACGCGTCGATGACCTGCCGGGCGAGGCCCCCGACGTCCACCGGATACCCCCCGGCGGGGTCGTGGGTCTCCGGGTTGAAGCAGCCGGGGCAGCACCGTGCGCACCCCTGCACCCAGATGCCGAACCGCACCCCGGGCCCGTTGGCCCGCGTCCGGGGCATGACGGCATGGACCCTCAACCACCTCGGGGAATCGGTCGTCATGGATGGTCCCGCAAGAGGTCGCGAAAGAGGGATTTCCCGCGAATAACGCGAAGATACGCGAATTTATAACACGAATAATATCTATTGATTATTGATTTCTGATTCGCGTTCATTCGCGTGATTCGCGGGCAAAATAGGTCATTTTGCAGGGTCGTCTACATTCACTGAAGGACGGGGACACCGAGGGTTTCAGCCGCCGAGGCAAGGCGCTGGTCCCGCGTGGCCAGAGGGGACCCCCTTCTCAGGGCCAGTTCCAGGTAAGCCGCGTCGTACGCGGACAATCGATGTTCACGGGCCAGGGTGATGACACCCGACCAGGCATGGGTTGCGCTCTCGGGGTCCACGACGATCGGTAACGCGCTGAGCAGATTCAGAAAGGCGGCAGCGGCCGCCCGGCTGATTCGCCCTCGCCGTTCGGCGACAACGAGGGCGTTGGCCACTTCGAAATACCACAAGGAGGGGACCATCGTGACGCCGCCCTCCAACGCATCGAGAAGCGACTCCGATCTCTCGGTCTTTTCATCTTCAAAACACCAGCACAGGGTCATGGAACAGTCCAACACGTACTCCTTCACCGGCGCCCCTCCTCGATCAACTCCCGGACGGATATCCCCCCGAGTGCCCATTGCCGGCGGTTCTCCCGGATTCGCCGAATCACCTCCGCCCGGGAGGTCAGATCGGATTGGGCCGCCGGGCAAAGGCGGGCGACCGGGTGACCATGCCGGGTGATGATCACCGTTTCCCCGGCGGAAACCTTCTGCAACAACTCGGAAAGGCGGGTTTTTGCCTCGAAGGTCCCAACGTGGATCATGTCTCCTCCTTTAAACCAGTCTGAAACTAGTTTAACAAGAGGGCTCAGGCCTGTCAAGGGTGACGGTTTCGTAAAAAGCAGGAAAACGAACGGGAAAGGGTCTGTAAGACGTTTGTTTGAGCCATCACCCGGAGGGTGATGGTACTTTTTGCGACCGCGTCAAGGATGACGGGTTCGTGGAAGGTGCCATCGCCGTCCGGGGGAATGTGGAGAGTGGTTGTTGAGGTCAGGCCTTCTGCGTGAGGGGGTCGGAAAGCCCGTCGTATTCGGGCGCCTCGTCGTACTCCGCGGTGAGTTCGCGATGGACGACCTCCCCGCCGAGAGCCTCCTCGAGGGGGGCAGTGATCCCCAGGCAGCCCTGGCCCTTGGCTCCGCGGACCTCGATGCGGACCGTTCCGTCGGGGTTGATGTAGACGTCCAGTTCCTGGATTTCGCTCATGCCGTCCTCCTGAGAAAACCAGCCTTTCGATCTCGAGCCCCTCGAGGCGTTCGGGGTGGGCCTATCCGGCCCGCGACCGTCCCCCCCCGCCAGGCGCCGGGGACCTCTGCCCGGGGTGCCGGGGCGGCTCCCGTCACGCCTTCCCCTTGCCGGGGGGCGGTTCGGGCGGGGTGAAGGGCTCCAGCGGGATGAAGTCGAAATGGTCCGCGGCGTTGCCTCCGCCGGGCGACGACCGCGGGGGCCCCGGGGCTTCCGCCCGGGTGAACGGCTCCACCGGGGGCGCGGGCGGAGGGTTCGGGGCCCGGAGAATGGCGGGGGGGACATCCCCCCCCGACAGGTCGCCGAGCGCCTCGGCGATCTCGCCTTCCGGCGTGCCCGGGCGCCGGCGGATGATGAAGTTCTCCGTCGGGGGGGCGTCCGGGGTGCCGCCCAGGATCACGTTCAGGAGCTTGCGCTCGGTCTTGGAGGGGCTTTCCATCTCCCGGAGGATCCGGAGCGCGGCTTCCCCCTCGGGGGACCCGCCGGGGTAGCGCCGCAGGAATTCGGCCGCGGCGGCCCGGATCTTCTTCGACTCGTCCGCCAGCGAGAGGACCACCATGATCACCACCAGCCCGAGCCAGAGCAGGGAGCCGTACCCGACGGTCTGCCAGAAACTCCACCGAAGCAGGTAGTTGGACGCCAGGATGATGCCGAGGGGGATGAAGAAGATCATGGAGAGGCCGAGGAACACGGACCACCGGTCGATGGCCTGGATGAGGCGGCCCAGGAAGGACCGGAGGTCCTGCTCGATGCGCTGTTCGTCCACTGTTCGGGAGGGGGGCGGGGAAGCCATGCGCGCTCCTTCAGTTCACCATGCGGCGGAGCACCAGGTGGACCTGCTCCTCGGGCCCGACCTCCTCCTCCACGAGGCTGAAGTTCTGCGCCCCGAGGGTCGCCAGGGCGGCGTGGTAGGCGTACCGGCGGGACAGGGCCTTGAGCAGTGACTCGGGGGTGTGTTCCTTGACGTAGTACCAGTCCGCCACCATTTCGTAGGTGTCGCCCACCCGGCGGAAGCCGATGGGGTAGTTCGGGTCGCGGGTGGAAACCCGGATCTGAGCGGGCGTGGTCTTCCCCATGAAGCCCCGGACCATCAGGTCTCCCTCCTCCCAGGCCAGGCCCAGGTCGTTCAGGGCTTTCTTCAGGAAATCCAGTCGGGTGAACCGCGTCTTGAGGGTGGTGAATTGCGACATGTTTCGACCTCCGGGGCGTCAGTTCTTGCTGAACGGTTCGATCTGGATCTGGACGAAACGCTTGCGCGCCTCCTCCACCTCGAGGAAAGAGGCGGACTGTGCCCGCCCTTCCGTCAGCCAGGAACGGAGGTACTCCACGGTCTCCCGCTGGGAGATGCTCAGGGGGACCAGCCGCCCGATGGCGGCGGCGATGTCCGCCGAGGTGAACTCCCGGGCGGGGGACGCCGCGTCGTTGAAGGCCAGGTACATGGCGTCGATGACGGCCTGCTCGATCTCCGCCCCCACGTAGCCTTCCGAGAGCCGGGCCAGTTGATCCAGGTCGAAGGCGTCGGGGTTTCGCCGGCGCTTTCGGATGTGGACCCCGAAGATCTCCTTCCGCTCGACGTCGGTGGGGAGGTCCAGGAAGAAGATCTCGTCGAAGCGCCCGCGGCGGAGCAGTTCGGGCGGGAGCAGCTCCACCTTGTTGGCGGTGGCCACGATGAAGGCGGGGCGGGTCTTCTCCTGCATCCAGGTGAGGAAAGTCCCCAGGACGCGAAGGGAGGTGCCCCCGTCGAGCCCGCCGGACGCGAAGGCTTTCTCCAGCTCGTCGATCCAGACGATGCAGGGGGCGACGGTTTCCGCCAGGCGCAGGGCGCGGCGGGCGTTCTCCTCGGACTGCCCCACCAGGCTCCCGAAAAGGGCTCCCACGTCCAGGCGGATGAGGGGCAGGCGCCAGAGATGGGCGATCATTTTGGCGGTCAATGACTTCCCCGTTCCGGGGATGCCGATGAGCGCGATCCCCTTCGGTGCGGGGAGGCCGTAGGCGGCGGCCTCGGGCGAGAAGGCCCGTTCCCGCATCCGGAGCCACTGCTTGAGGATCTCGAGCCCCCCCACGTCCCCGATGGCCTCGGCGGGGGTGAAGAACTCCAGGGCGCCGGACTGCCGGATCACCTGTTTCTTCTCGGCCGTCACCAGCTCGATGTCCTTCTCGTCCAGGGAACCGTCCAGCACCAGGGCCTTGGAGAAAACCCGCAGGGCCTGGCGGCAGGACAGGCCCAAGGCGGCCTGGACGAGCCGGTCCCGCGTCGGGGCGTCCGGGGTGATCCGGACCCCGGGGGTCTCGCGCAGCTTGTCGATGATCCCGGCCAGCTCCGGCGGGCCAGGCGGGGGAAACTCCACGATCACCGCCTCGTCCCGGAGTTCGTCGGGGACGCAGGCCGTCGTGAGGGTCACCAGCAGCGTCTTTCGGGTGTACTGGAGTTTCCGGGCCAGGTTCTTGAGCTTGCGGATGACCCGGGGCTGGTTGTGCCAGCACTGGTGGAAGTCGGGCAGGACGAAGACCACGTTGCCCTCGGCCTTGTCCACCACCTCCAGCAGGGAGACGGGGTCCTTGGGCGGAAGGGCGGGGGAGAAGCTCCCCAGCAGGGGCAGGAGGAAGTCGGCCGCGTCCCACGACACCAGGGGACGGTTCCCCTTCCGGCAGACGCCGGTGACGGCTTCGAGCACGCGCTCCTCTTCCGGCGAGACGATGCAGACCAGGGGAAAGCGCGAGCGGAGGAAGACCTCCAGTTCCTGTTCGAAGTTCATGTTCGCCATTTCTGCCCTCCGCCCGCGACCGGGTCACCGGAATTTAACCACGAACCACACCAACCACACGAACAAAATCACCGCCGACCGCTGTCGGGGTCGGAATCGGTATCGGATTCGCTTTCGGAATCACTCGTTCGCCCCGGTCCGGCCGCTTCCCCTCGTGCCGCGCCTCCGGACCCCGATCCTCCCGGCCCCGACTCTTCAGGGCCCCATCCGGGAGAACCGGTCGTCTCCGCCCCGGGCCGAGGTCGCGCCAGGAGGTAGTCCAAGAGGCCGACCGGAAGGACCATCGCCAGGCCGGCCAGCCAAAGAAACACTTTGAGCATGTTAACGGTTACTCCGACCTTGCCTTCCCAGGGTTGAAACAGAGACACGAGCACTTGGGGGGCCCAGTTGATGACATAGCTCAGCCAGAGCGCGGTGAATCCCTGCCGGGCGACCCGACACCGCTCCGGGAAGTTCTTCCTGAAAGCCGGCTCGATCGCCCGGTAGAGACAGAAAAGGAAGAGGATCAATCCGACCCCCTTCCCAGCTCTCACGAGCCAGAGTTCGATTTTCCCTGTTTTCTGTATTCCCCACAGAGAGGCCAGGATGTCGGAGAGAGAATGAAAACGGTTTCCGATCAAGTCGTTGGATGTGCATGGTGCCAGCAGTTGGAGCCCCACCATGAGGATCGCCCCGCCGAGGGCGAGACGGCGAAAATCCTCCCGGCCGGGCTCAAAGGCGGCGCCCCGAAGCCCGGCGTAAAGGGCGGCGATGCCCAGGAAGCTCGCTACCACCCGTACGCGGAGGTACGACGGCCCTTTCGGATTGAAGAAGAAAAGGTAGAAGGGGGCGTCCGGGTGAATCGCAGGGACTGCCAAAAGGATCATGAAGGGGAGCAGGCCCAGGCCGAGGAGGAAGGCGCCGCGCTTCCACCCCGCGTGACGGTCCCTGGAGAGCGCCAGCAGGCTCAAGCCCGCAATCAGCGGGAAAACCAGGAACAGGCCGTAGAAGCCATCCCCCCGCTCCAGTCCCTCGATATTGGGGAAGGTCCATAGGGGCGGGTCCCACATGGGCAGAAGAAAAGCCGCGAGGAGAAGGGCGCCGGTGCAGCGCATGTCCGGTGCGAGAAGGTTCAGGGATGGACACAGGCCCGAAGCTGGTCCCGGAGGCCCGATCCTGTCTTCGCTGCCGGCCGTCATGGTGACCTCCAGTCCCCGAAGGAAGGTCGCGAAAGAAACGGAACAGACGCAGGATAAACAACCCCGCCTTTGGAGTCAAGCCGAACCCGGGGGTTCGTTGGCGGGAAGGGGGGCGGGGCCCGGCGGGAGCGTGCCCAGGAGGAGGTCCGTCAGGCCGACGGGGACGATCAGGGCCACCCCCGCGACCCAGACCAGGACCTTGAAGAGGCCGGCGGCGTCGTAGAATGCCTGGTCCCTGGACTGGAAGAAGATCACGAGGAGGGCGGGGAGCAGCTCGACGATGTAGCGGGCCCACAGGGCCACGAACCCCTGGGTCGCGGCCCGGCGGGGGTCGGGGGCCCACCGGCGGATGCACAGCCCCAGGGCGCGGTACAGGCAGAAGAGCAGAAGGGCCAGGCCGGCGAGCTGCCCCGCGGCGACGATCCCCTGTTCGAGGCTCCGGCACCGGAACAGCAGGTGGAAGGGGACGGCGATCTCGGGCAGGGACGCCGGCCCTCCCCAGGCGTAGGCGAAGGGGACGCGGACCGGGAGGACCTGGAGCCCCAGCATGAGCACCGCCCCGCCGAACGCGAGGAAGCGGAAGACGCGCTCCCCTGGCCGGATAAGGGCGCCCCGCAGGCCGGCGTACAGGGCGAAGAAGCCGACGAACCCCGCCGCTAACCGGAAGAGCCCTCCCACCGGGCTGACGGGCATGAACAGGCGGGCGAGGAAGAGCACCAGGTCGTGCAGGGCGGGAGCGGTGAACACCACGACAAAGGGGAGAAGGCCCAGGCCGACCAGGAAACTCCCCCGGACGGCCCCCGGCCGGCGGAGCTTCGCCAGCGCCAGGAGGGAGAGGCCCGCCGCCAGCGGGAAGCCCAGGGAGAAGGTCTCGGCAAACCCGCCCCGGCCGAGCCGGACGAGGTTGGTGAACTCCCACCCCGTCCCGTCGCGGTGAAGCGGCAGGATGAAGGCCAACAGGAGGAGGACGCCGGCGAAGTGCATGTCCAGGGCGGGGCGCCCGGAGTCCAGGGGGCTGTCCATCCACGTCGGCCCCCCCACGGCGTCCGGCGGGATCGCCGGGAGGGCGGGGGGCGCGGCCTCCCCGGACGGGGCCGCGGAGGGCGTCGGGCGCCCGTCCGCGGAGCCGGCGCCTCCTGCCGGGGGTGCGGGGAACGCGGCCCCGTCTTCGGCATCGGGCCCGGGGGGGGCGGGGTACTCGACCCCGTCTATGGCACGGGTCATGAGGGTCACCTCCGGACAGCTTGTTCGCACGGGGAGAAACCGGGCAGGGGAAGGATAAACATCCGGTGCACCGGAGTCAAGCGCGACATCCCCGCCAATAGTGCCATCACCCTCCGGGCGATGGCTCAACCCAAGGCGTTGCAGATATTTTCCAGTTCGGTTTCCGACGGTGGCGAGGCCGCCCGGCATGGCGGTCTCGCCATCGTGACGCCGCCTTCGAGAGCGGTGAATGAAGGCAACGAACTTCTCCGGAGAGAGGACCCACCTAGAGCCACAGGGGGGCGGGGCCGGGAGAGCGCCGATCGAGGAGGTCCGAGGCCAGGAGTTGGTCCAAAAGGCCGAGGAGGGCCTCCCGGTCCCGCGGGAGGCGGCCTTCCAGCGGAACCACGTTGGACGCGTGGTCGGCGCGGAAGACGGTCCCGTGAAGGTCGAGCCCCTCCAGGATCCACCGCAGTTCCCGCACCGCCTCCCACGCGGTGAGGGGCTGGAAACGGCCGGCTTCCAGGTCACGGTGCAGGGGGGTGCCGGGGACCGGGATGACCCGCAGGGCCGACAGGAGCGGCGGGTCCATGCGATTGAGGGCGTCCGCGGTCGCCCGGGCGTGATCCTGGGAACGGGCGGGCCCCGAGAGGCCCAGCAGGACCATCACCGAGACCCGGAGCCCGGCCGCGGCCGCCCGCCGGCACCCCTCGACCATGGTCGCGGCGGTCTCGCCCTTGCGGGCCGAGCGGAGGGTGGCCTCGTCGCCGCTCTCGAGGCCAAGGTAGAGGGTGCGGAGACGGAGGGCCCGGAGCCGGGAGAGGTCCGCCGCGGTTTTGGACGCGAGGGACCGGCCGTTGGCGTAGGCGGCCACCCGCGCCAGGCGGGGCAGGGCGGCGCCCAGGATCTCGAGGATGGACGCCAGTTCGCCCGGGTCGCGGTGCAGGACGTCCCCGTCGGCGAGGAAGACGCGTCGGGCGTCGGGATCCCGGGCCGACTCGGCCGCGACGAGGGCCCGGATCTCCTCCAGCGGCCGGGGACGGAAGCGCATCCCCTTGTACATGCCGCAGAAGGTGCAGGTGTTGTGGGGGCAGCCCTCGTCCACCTGGAGGACCAGGCTTCCCGCCTCGGCGGGGGGGCGGAAGCGGGGGAGGTTGACGGGGGTTCCGAAGGCGGCGCTCACGGGGACATCATATACTGCGGAGGAAAGTGTGAAAAGTGTGAAAAGTGTGAAATGTGCGAAAAGTGTGAAAGAATGCGGAAACGCGAGGCAGGCCCAACCCACCGTGACAGCGATTCAGTGGGCCAAACCCCGCTTGAAGCCAGCAGCCAACGGCCCCGTCTCCCGCCCCCGTCCTGTCTTCTGCCCCCGCCCCGTCT